>JACCTJ010000084.1 GCA_013812485.1 Thermoleophilaceae bacterium | reverse complement strand
GGGCGACCATCGCCAGGTCCGGCCGGGCGGCCCCTCGCTAGGAGGCGCCGCGCAGGCGCTCGGCCTCGGGCAGGGCCTTGAGCTTGCGCAGCGTGTGGGTCTCGATCTGGCGGATGCGCTCGCGCGTGAGGCCGAAGGCGCGCCCCACCTCCTCCAGGGTCTTCGGCTCCTCGCCGTCGAGCCCGTAGCGCATGGAGATCACGCCGCGCTCGCGCGCGGGCAGCGCTCCGAGCGCGCGGGCCAGGCTCTCGCGGCGCATGTTGTCGATCGTCTGCTCGAGCGGGGAGACCGAGCCGTCGTCCTCGATCAGGTCCCCGAACTCGGAGTCCTCCCCCTCGCCGATCGGGCGCTCGAGCGAGATCGGGGCCTGGGCGATGCGGCGCATCTCCTTGACCTCCCTCACGGGGCGGTCGAGCGCCGCGGCGAGCTCGGCCGCGGTCGGCTCGCGCCCGAGCTGCTGCACGAGGCTGCGCTCGACGTAGGTGAGCTTGTTGATCCGCTCCGCCATGTGCACGGGGATGCGGATGGTGCGCGACTTGTCGGCGATAGCGCGCGTCACCGCCTGGCGGATCCACCAGGTCGCATACGTCGAGAACTTGTAGCCGCGGCGATGGTCGAACTTCTCGACGGCGCGGATCAGCCCGAGGGAACCCTCCTGGATCAGGTCGAGGAAGGACAGCCCGCGGCCCATGTAGCCCTTGGCGATCGAGACCACGAGGCGCAGGTTGGCCTCGATCATGTGTTGCTTGGCCGCGATGTCGCCGCGCTCGATGCGCTCGGCCAGCTCCACCTCCTGGCGGCCGGTGAGCAGGCCGACGCGGCCGATCGAGCGCAGGTAGAGGCGCAGCGAGTCGAGGCTCGGCTCCACCGTGAGGTCGAGCTCGGGCCTCTCCGGCGCCGCGCCGTCAGCCTCGCCGTCCGTGCGCGCCGCCTCGCGGGCGAGCGGCTCGCCGTCGCCTTCGTGCAGCTCGATCCCCTGTTCGACCAGGTGAGCCCGGAGCTCGAGGACCTGCTCGCGCGTGACCTCGAGCTCGGAGAGACAGGCGGCTATCTCCTCGAGCCGGAGAAAGCCGCGCTCCTGTCCGAGGGTGACCAGGCCGCGGATCTCGTCGACTTCGAGCGCGGTCGGAAGAGCCTCGGCGACGGCCACACTCCGATCGTCTGCGCTCATGGTTTGCCCCCAGAACCGCTCTCGGCAGGGTGGCGACCGCGCGAGCAGCCACGCCTGCAGGACGAGGGCCGCCACTATACGCCCGCCGCCGGGCGGACGAGGTGGCGCGGGAGATATCGTCAGCTCCTGACATGACCGACCTTGCCCTCCCCCCCGTGCGCCCCGCCGACGACGTCCAGGCCGCGCGCCCGCAGGCCCGGCTCAGCCTCTCGCGCGTCGGCGTGACCGGTGTCGAGCGCGTCGTACGCCTCGGCCCTCCCGGCGCCGAGGAGCCCTACCCGGTGGTCATCGATTGCTCGGTCGACCTCGGTCCCGACCAGCGCGGCGCGCACATGTCGCGCTTCGACGAAGCGATCGAGGAGGCCATCGGCGAGGCCGCGCTGCGCGGCTCGGTGCGGGCGGACACGCTCGCCGGGGACATCGCCGAGCGCGTGCGCGAGCGCCAGGGCCGCCGGTGGGCCGAGGTCAGTCTCGCCGCGCGCTTTCCGAGGCTTCGCCGGGCACCGGTGTCGGGGGCCGTGAGCCAGAGCATCCACACCCTGCTCGGGGCGGCCGCGGCGCGCGAGGGCCGCACGCGACGGGTCGCAGGGGTCAGCGCCCAGGGCATCACCGCCTGCCCGTGCGGGCAGGCCATGGCGACCGACGAAGCCCGCGAGCGCCTCGCCGCCGACGGCTTCGACTCAGACGAGATCGAGCGTGTGCTCGCCTGCGTGCCCGTCGCGACCCACAACCAGCGCGGCGTCGGCACGCTCTGGGTCGGCGCGCCCGAGGGCGAGGAGCCCGCGAGCGTCGATCCGCATCTCCTGCTCGGGATCGTCGAGGAGTCGATGAGCTCCGAGATCTACGAGCTGCTCAAGCGCCCCGACGAGGCCCACGTAGTCGCGAAGGCCCACCGGCGGCCGCGCTTCGTCGAGGACTGTGTGCGCGAGATGGTGCGGATGTCGGTCGAGCGCCTCGGCCACCTCGGCGAGCACGCCTTCGTGAGCGCGCGCCAGGAGAACCTCGAGACCATCCATCAACACAGCGTCGCCGCGGAGCGACACGGCCTGCTCGGCGAGCTCGCGGGCGAGCTGTCGGGCGGCTCCTCGCCCGTCGCCGGACCGACGCGCGCGCAGTGGCTCGACGGCGACTGAGACGTAGAACAAGCAGTCGCTCGGTGTCGGCGAGGCACCGCTCGAGCCGCGCAGCACCGGGCGCAGGGTCGGCCTCTCCCAGGCGGGCGGTCGCGACGTCAGCGGGACGCTCGATCAGGTCTGCCTGAGAGCTCACGAGTTCGCCCGCGCGAGCGGGGCGGACACGGTCGGCACCGTGCACATCCTCGTCTCGGTGCTCTCGAGCTACGGGGTCGACGTCGACCGGGAGCTCTATCGCCGGGGTACCTCGCGCGACGAGCTCTTCGGGCGGCTCCCCCGCGACGAGGCGCTGCGCGCGACCGGCTAGGAGCCGCTCGAGGGGGAGCGCTCCGGCGCGCTCGAGGCTCCCGGCTCGCCGCCGGGGCGGGAGCGCAGGCCGGCGAAGTACTCGGCGCCCGAGATCAGCGTCAGCGCGAGCGCCGCGTAGACGAGCACCAGGACCCACCAGGCGTAGGGGTCGGGAGCCAGGATCAGCGCGACGATGGCGAGAACCTGGAGCGTCGTCTTGTTCTTGCCGAGCCGGCTGACCGAGACGGTGATCCCGCGCCGGCCGGCGAACGAGCGCAGCGCGGTCACGGCGAGCTCGCGCCCGACGATGGCGGCGGCCACCCAGACGGCGATCCGGCCCTGGACCGCGAGCACGGCCAGCGCCCCGGTGATCAGCGCCTTGTCGGCGATCGGGTCGACGATCCGGCCGAAGTCGGTGACCTTGCCGCTGCGGCGCGCGAGGTAGCCGTCGACCGCGTCGCTGAGCGCGGCCACGACCACCAGCGCCGCGGGCAGGAGCGGGGAGCCGCCGCGCCGGGCGGCGAGCATGGTCACCACGACCACCGGCACGAGGGCGATGCGCGCGAGCGTGATCGCGTTGGGCAGGTTGAGCGGCGGCACGGGTCGTGTCGGCTCGCTAGCCGCTCGCGGCGGCGTGGTGGTGCCGGCTGCGCCAGCGCGACCACTCGATCGCGACCGAGCTCCCGAACGGGGTGAGCAGGGCCGCGGCGGCGAGAATCGGCCACGCGAGCACACCGCGCAGGCAAGCAACCCAGATGACCGCGCACAGGCTGAGGAAGCCGACCCCGTGGGTCAGCCCGAGCACGAACTCGGCGGTCTCGTCGACGTCGGCGAGCCAGACGACGAGCAGAGCGGCGAAGATGGCGGACTCGACGTGGGTGAAGGCGCGGACGAAGGCGGCGAGGGACATCAGACCGCGAGGTTAGGCGAGCGGGTCGGTCGTCGGCAGGGCGGCGGGTAGCGCTGGCGTGCAGTCCCCGCCGCGGCGCGAGCGATCCGGAGGTCGGAACATGGACAGGAGCAAGCGAGGCAAGCCCCGGGTGCAGGACGAAGAGGGCGTCAAGGACGGCGACAACCGCGAGGACGACTCGCGCCGGGACAAGCGCCCGAAGCCCGTCGGCCCGGCCACGACATCGCTCGACAAGGCCATGAGCGAGGGCGTGATCTCCCCGGACCCGGATACCCCGTCGCGGACGCCGCGCGAGTAGGGCGGTCCCTCGGGACCCGCCGGCCGCTGAACCGAGAGGGCGCCAGCGAGTGTTACGGTCGGCCGATCGTGCGAGGGGGCTCGTCGGTCGCGAGAAGGGTCATGATGATCTGCTGCATGGGGGTGGCCTGCGGCGCACTGGCAGCCTGTGGCGGATCCGCTGTAGACGGCCCCGGGGCCCGAGTGACGCGGGTGATCGATGGCGACACCGTCGACATGGAGCGCCTGGGGCGGGTCCGGCTGATCGGCGTGGACACCCCGGAGCAGGGGCGCTGCTACGAGAACGCCGCCACTCGCTTCACGCGCGAGCGCCTCGAGGGGCGAGTGGTTCGGTTCGAGCTGGGAGTGGAGCGCAGAGACCGCTATGACCGGACGCTCGCGTACCTGAGTCGCGAGGGTGCGATGCACAACCTTGCGCTCCTGCGCGAGGGCTACGCGAAGGTGCTGACCGTTCCCCCGAACGACAGGTACGAGGCGACCTTCGAGAAGGCCGAGCGCGAAGCGCGGGAGACCGACGAAGGCCTCTGGGACAGGTGCGACCGCGACCGGATCGCCGCGAGGCGGGCCGCTGCTCGACGGAGGAAGAGAGAGGCGGAGGCAAGGCGCGCCGCCGCCCTCGAGAGGCGGGCGGCGCGGCTGGCCGGAAGGCAAGCTCGGGCCCGGGCACGACGGCAGGCTCGCAGCGAGCGGACCGCGGCCCGCCTAGAGCGACAGGCCGAGGAGGAGTCTTTGACAGCACCGGAGCCCCCGCCCGAGGAAGACAACGGCGGTGGTGGCGGCGGCTGCCTCCCCTCAAGCGCGTGTCCCGGAAAACGCGACGGAGACGGGGACGGCTGCTACTGCGAGTGAGGCACCGCGCTTCGCTCTGAGTCGAGCTGTCGCGCCTCCGCGCGGCTCTCAGCTCGCCTGCGCCGCGGCGCGGAGGACGCGGCCCTCATCGAAGGGCCCGAACCAGCGGTCGACCTCCCGGCCGGAGCGGTCGAAGACGATGACCACGGGCTCGGCCGGCACCCTGAGCTCGTCCCACGCGTACGAATCCTGATCCCAGAGGACTCGCATGCTGCGCATGTCGTGCTCGCGCACGAAGCGCGGGGCGCTCTCGGGAGAGCCGTGGGAGCCGAGCCCGATCACGTCGACCCGCTCGCGCTCGCGACCTGCGAAGCGGTCGACCGCGGTCGCGCTGCTCTGGCAGATCGCGCAGCCCGGGCCCCATAGCCAGAGCGCGACCGGCCGGCGAGCGGGGGTGAGCTGGGCGAGGTCCACCGGCCGGCCGTTGGCGAGATCCTGGACGGTGAGAGGGGGCAGCCCGCGAGGTCTCGACGCATCGCTCGGTCCGCCGCCACAGCCGACGACCATGATGGCGAGGAGCAGGAGAGCCAAAGCGAGCGCGACGGGGGCCGCGCCGCCGGGGGAACGCTCGGTCGGGCGCGGCTTGGGGAGATGAGCAGTCACTTCGTCTCGAAGCCTAGCCCGCCCGACTCGTGCCTGGATCTCCTTGGGGTGCCTGCCGGCGGCGATTAGCAGCGTGGCGCAGGTGTCCGCGCAGGTCGTCGAATACGGGTCGCCATCGTCCCCTTGCGCACACCAGGCGAAGCGATTAGGGTCGACCGCACCCGAGGAGGAGGACTGCAGGATGGCCATCAGCATGCTTCAAGAGATGCCGAACAACACCCTTGAGAACTACGACGCCGTAAGCAGCAAGGTCGGCATCGAGAGCGACCCCCCCGAGGGACTGATCTTCCACACCGCCGCCGAGATGGAGGGCGGCGGAGTCCGCATCTTCAACGTGTGGTCTTGTGCCCGCGTGAGATCAGAGCGGCGCTTCGGAGGCTCGCTGGAATCGCCAGTCGGTTTCGAGGATGTTCTCGATTGTCAGGTCGGGCAGTCCGAGGTCGCTGAGAAGCACGCTCCGCACCGCGCACCAGACGCGGTCGGCTAGGTCATCAAGCGGCACGCCATGGCGTGCCTTCGCTCGATGCTTGGGGTCGTAGTGGACGTAGTAGTTGCGGGTGTCGCGGATGGTCTCGGCGAGCTGTCGGGCCGGCGCCCCGAACGCGCGATGCGCAGCTTTTCCGGAGCCCTCGAGCAGCGCCGTCACCCGGTCCACGAAGTTGACCTTCGATGCGATGCCCGCGTCGCGTCTGTGGTACGCCTCGAGAAAGCGTGCCAGGTAGAGGAAGCGATCCGGTGGGGTCATGACGGCGGCGAAGACCTGGTACTCGAACAGCAACTCGGCGGCCTCTGGCTGTTCGCGCCGGAAGCGCTGGAAGGCTTCGATGACGCCCTGGGCTTCGGAGCCGAGCTGCGCCAGGGTAAGACGGGGTTCCTGGGCGGCCGGGTTGGGTCCGTACCAGGGCCGGCCCGTGGTGCTCACGACGATGTCGAGGTCGCGGCCGGTTGGCTGCAGCGTGAGCTTTGTGACGCCGCCGGCGGCCTCGGTCGCAAGAGCGACGAGGCTCAGCAGATCATCAGCGAACCTATCGACGTCATCGAGGCTGATTGGCGCGTCTGCGGTCAGTTGTGCCACCGCGCGGTTCGTGAGCCCGAACTCGAAGTCCGACATGGCCTCGAACCGTGGGTGGCAGCGGAGTGTGAGCGTGCCCGAGCCGAACGTGGCCGCGATCGGTGCTGGCTCTTCCCACTCGACGGCTACGCGCTTGTTCTGTGGGCTCGTCAGGTCGGAACTGGTCACGCTCAGCCCCGAGAGGCCGACGGCCTCGGCGAGTCCGTGGAGCTCGAGGCGTACCCCGGCGAACACGCGCTCCTGGGCGTCCGTCACCAGTAGGCCGAGCAGCGAGCGGCCGACATGCCACTCGTCCATGTACATGTCGGGACGGCCCACGCGGCGAGCGGCACGATCGCAGTCCAGAAGCGAGACGGAGCGGCCGTCGAGCAGTTCGCCCTGGATGGTGATGTGGCCTTCGGATGACGAGACCGGAAGCAGTCCCTCGAGCTGGAGCCGCTGACGTCCTTCCGATGCGACCAACCGTCCGCGTAGCCGCTGCGACGTGCCAGGCAGGTCCCACGTCCCATGGAGCCCGGCGTCCGGTGGATCGGGCGCCGAAACCACGCTTCGCCGCGAGTCATGCCGCATTGCTGGCTCGAAGTGGCCGCAGTTGTCCTGCGGGCCGGGTGGTGTCGAAGGTGATCGCGCCGAGGGCGTTGATGTGCTTCAAACAGCGCTGGCGTGAGGCCGGCGCGCTCGTCGCCGGCGGGCTCGGTCGCGAGCTCGTCGAGGGCGTGCTGGGTGTAGATCGTGTTCCAGTAGATGATCGAGTTGGCGACAAGGCCCAGGCAGTGCGCCTGGGTGGATTGGCGCTCGAGGGTGTGCAGCCTGACGGTGCCGTGGTTGCCGTGGAAGATGCGGTCGTGCAGGGCGTGCAGGCTCTCGCCCTTGTTGTGTTGGCGGCCGATCGCGCGGCGCTCGGTCTCGTCGGCGAGGTAGCCAAGCACGAACCGCGTCTTGACGAGCCGCCCGTACTCCTGCGACCTGCCGGCGCGGCTCGACTAGGCGGACGCATGCGCGGCACTCCTGCGTTTCGCGCAA
>JACCTJ010000062.1 GCA_013812485.1 Thermoleophilaceae bacterium | reverse complement strand
CATGCGCACCCCCGGTGGAGCCCCTACCCCGAGCAACCCCGGCTTCTTCGACGGCTCGCCCGGCAGCGATCCCCTGACCGGCGTTCCGAACTTCACGATCCGGCAGTTCAAGATCCCGCCCTTCCTCTTGCCGATCTATCAGGCGGCGGGCACGGAGTACGGCATCCGCTGGGAGTACCTGGCGGCGATCAACGAGATCGAGACCGACTACGGCCGCAACCTCAACGTCTCCTCCGCCGGCGCCCTCGGGTGGATGCAGTTCATGCCGGCGACCTGGAGGCAGTACGGCGTCGACGCCAACAAGGACGGTAAGAGGGACCCGTTCAACCCGGTCGACGCGATCTTCGCCGCCGCGCGGTACCTGAAGGCCGCGGGCGGGCCGAAGGACATGCGCAAGGCGATCTTCGCCTACAACCACGCGGGCTGGTACGTCGACTCGGTGGTCCTGCGCACCCGCCTGATCGCCGGGATGTCGGCCGAGCTGATCGGATCTCTGAGCGGCTTGGCCGATGCGCGCTTCCCCGTGCGCGGCGACGCGAAGTACGCCGACGACGTCACCGAGCGCCAGCTCCGCAAGGAGGTCAAGCCGGGCCAGAACGCCGCCGACGTCATCTCCGACGATCCCAAGCGCAAGAACATCCGTATCTTCGCCAAGAAGGACTCGCCGGTCATCGCCGTGAACGACGGCGTGGTCAAGGACATCGGCCGGTCCAAGGAACGCGGCCGGTACATGGTCGTCGAGGACGACTTCGGCAACCGCTTCACCTACGGCAACCTCGGCTCGATCTCCGCGAAGTACCCCGTGCCGAAGGAGGACGTCCGCAGGCAGGCCGAGCAGGCCGAGCAGGCCGCCGCGCGGAACGTCTCGAACCCGACCTCGGCCGATCCCAAGCCGAAGGCGCCCGCGAGCGCGGGTCGCCAGGTCGACGGCAAAGCCGGAGGCCTCGGCGCGGTGGTGGCGGACAAGGGCGCACCGGCCCCCGCACAGAGCCGGGGCGGTGGCTCCCGCTTCTCCGAGCCCGTCGTCAAGGAGCGCCTCTTCGCTCATCCGAACCGGCCGAATGCGCTCGCCGCGGGCGGGGCCGACCAGATGGCCGCGACCGGCGGAGACCCGCTCGGAGCCCCGAACGGGCTCGGAGCCCCGAACGGGCTCGGTGGCTACTTCCTCAACACACGCGGGTTCGACCCGAAGGACTTCCGGCTCGTGCCGCTCCGCAAGGGCGCGAAGGTCATGGGCGACACCATCCTCGGTCGCCTCGGCGAGAGCGACGGCAAGCTCGACTCCAACCTCTCGTTCGAGGTGCGGCCCGCCGGCAAGGACGCGCCCGCGATCGATCCGAAGCCTCTGCTCGACGGGTGGAAGCTGCTCGAGGCCACGGCGATCTACCGCGCCTCCGGCAAGAACGTCCTCCGCGGAGGAAGCTCGGTCGGTCAGATCCTCCTGATGCCCAAGCAGCTGCTCCAGAAGCGCGTCCTCGCCGATGACCGCATCGAGATCTACGGGTGCGGCCGCAAGGACGTCAGCTCGGGCCAGGTGAGCCGCCAGGTGCTCGCCTCGATGGCCTACCTCGCCGAGGTCGGTCTCGCGCCCACGGTCACCTCGCTCAAGTGCGGCCACAGCTTCTACGCGAAGTCGGGGAACGTCTCGGCCCATTCCTCGGGCGACGCGGTGGACGTCGCGCGCTGGAACGGCCAGCCCGTCCTCGGCAACCAGCAGAAGGGCGGGCCCACCTACCAGGCGATCAAGCGGATGATGCTGCTCCAGGGCACGATGAAGCCGGCGCAGCTCATCTCCCTGTTCGAGATCGGCGGACCGACGATCCGCATGGGCGATCACGCCGACCACCTCCACATCGGCTTCTCCCGGGCGGGCGGGGAGAGTGGCCGAGCTGGCGTCGGGTCGTCGGTGCTCAAGGGCAAGCAGTGGTCCAACCTCGTGGGCCGGCTCGGGAAAATCGACAATCCGGCCGTCTCGCGCCGTCCGTCGAAGTACTCGCTGCCCTCCAAGCGCGACGAGCGCTCGAGCGGAGCGCACCGCGGCGAGTAGTCCTCCCGCGACCGCCGAGCCGGACGCTCGGCGAGGCCCGTTCGCGGCGGTGCAGCTGGAGTTCAGCTTCGTCCTCGGCCCCGCCGATGGCCGCTATCGCCCGGAGCACGAGCTCCTCGCAGGCCAGCACCCGGGCGCGGTCCTGCGCTACAGGCCCGCATCGCGCTCGAGGCGCTGCTCGCCGAGCTTGCCTGCGACGCCGGCGCTCGAGCGCCGCGACGAGCTCGAGAAGACCGTGAAGCGCTGAGAGGATCCGCCAACGCCGCGCTGGACGGCGAGCTCGGGGAGGAGGCGCTCGCGGCGGTGCAGGCCGCGGTCGAGCACATGGAGGGCGCGTTGGCGCGCCGTCGCGCGGGCGCCGGCTGAGAGCCTTTACAGGGAATTCTCAGCTGCGTCACGTCACGTTCACTCCGCGGGCCCGGCGGCGACCTAGGCTCGTTCTCGTCCAGACATAGGGCGAAGAGCACCCCGGAGATCTCGGCCGAGCGGACATGGCGCCGCCCACCGGGCAAGGAGAGGATGAGGACATGGATCCGAACAGGGCGAATCGACGTCCGAGCGACCCGGACCGCCGGCGAACGCTGGCCCTCGCGACGGCGGCTCGCCGCCGCCTCGACAGGGACTCTCGCCCGCGCGGGCGCGCTTGGATCAACGGCCGTGAGGTCGGCGGCGCGAGCGCTCGCTTCGACCACCTCGGCCGCTCGCACGACTGACTGGCCGCCGGCGCATGCTCAGCCGAGCGCGGCCAGCACGGCCTCGAGATCGCCCACGACGTCGCCCGAGAGCCTGACCTCCGCGTCGCGGTCGTAGGGCGTCGAGCCCTGGGTGACGATCGCCAGGCGCCCACCGCCATCGCGCGTCACCCCGGGTAGGGACGCCACGGGAAAGACCTCGAGCGACGAGCCTACGCAGAGCATGAGGTCGGCTTCGGAGGCCAGCGCGAACGCCTCCTCCATGGCCGCTCGGGGCAGCAGCTCACCGAACAGGACGACGTCAGGCTTGAGCGGCTCCGCGCACGCGGCGCACTCGGGGGCGCCATCGCCGCGGGCGAGCAGCTCGAGCACCCTCTCGAGACCGACGCGGCCGCCGCAGCGCAGGCACACGCTCCACTCGATCGAGCCGTGGATCTCGACGAGCCGGCGAATCCCGGCGGCGCGGTGCAGGCGATCGACGT
>JACCTJ010000050.1 GCA_013812485.1 Thermoleophilaceae bacterium | reverse complement strand
CGACCGCACCCACGACTCCCTCGACACCGAGGGCACCTCACGCCTGTCGCCCTACCTGCACTTCGGCTGCGTCTCGCCTCGAGAGCTCGAGGATCGCCTGCCGGGCGAGGGCAAGGGCGTCGGGGCCCTTCGCCGCCAGCTGTGCTGGCGCGACTTCTACCACGGGGTCCTGCGCGCCTTTCCCGACAACGCCCACCGCGAGTTCCGGGAGCGCTTCCGCGATCTCAGGTGGTCCCACGCCGAGAAGCGGTTCGAGGCCTGGACCGAAGGGCGTACGGGCTTCCCGCTCGTCGACGCCGGCATGCGCCAGCTCCGCCGTGAGGGCTGGATGCACAACCGCGCGCGGCTCGTGGTCGGATCCTTCCTGACCAAGGACCTCGGCATCGACTGGCGCTGGGGAGAGCGCTGGTTCATGCGCCTGCTCGTCGACGGTGACGAGGCCAACAACAACGGCAACTGGCAGTGGATCGCCTCGGTGGGCACCGATCCCCAGCCCTACTACCGGCGCATGTACAACCCGGCCCGCCACATGGAGCGCTTCGATCCGAACGGGACCTACGTGCGCGAGTACGTGCCCGAGCTGCGCGCCGTGCCCGACCGCCACCTGCGCGAGCCGTGGAAGATGCCGAAGGCGACGCAGGAGGAGGTCGGCTGCGTGATCGGCCGGGACTACCCGAGGCCGCTGGTCGACCGCAGGCAGGCGCGCGACGCGGCGAAAGAGCGCTACGGGGCGGCGGTAGGCCGAGGCGCATAGCCCGGAGGGACCCAGCGGGCGCGTCTGTCGAGTCCGCGCCACCTGAGCACCGGGAGGCTCCCCGAGCCCTCTCGATACGGCATACTCGGCCCATCGCCACCCAGGGGCTTCCACCGCATGGTCGCGACCCGCGCATCGAGCGCGGTCACAGCGAGCAGGTCACCGGCTCGATCGAGCGCGTGAGCGCCGGCGGGCCCGATCAGGACCAGCTCATCGCCCAGGTCCGCGACGCCGCCTTCCCGCTCGCGCTGCGCGGCTATGACCGCGAGGCGGTCGACGCCTACGTGAAGCGGGTCAACCGCCTGGTCACCGAGCTCGAGGCGAGCCGCTCGCCCGAGGCCGCCATTCGCCGGGCGCTCGAGCAGGTGGGCGAGGAGACGAGCAGCATCCTCCAGCGCGCCCAGCAGACCGCGAACGAGATCACCGAGCGCTCGCGCGCGTCGGCCGACGATCGCATCGGGGAGGCCGAGCGGGAGGCTCGCGCCTCGACCGAAGAGGCGGAGGACCGGGTACGTGAGCTCGAGGCCGACTACGGCGCGATCTGGGCGCGGCGCGACCGCCTCGTCGACGAGGTGCGAGACCTGGCGGAGCGGCTGCTCGCCACAGCCGACGACGCCGCCGATCGCTTCCCGACCCAGGACGAGGAGGCTGAGGTCGTCGAGACGCCGCGGGCGGACACCTCGTCCTTCGGTCAGCTCGAGCCTCCGGAGGATGAGGAGACCACCGTCTCGGCGCCCTTCGACATCGCCAGCGCCGCCGACTTCGAGGACAGCTCCGACGATGCCGCAGGCGGCTTCGATCCGCCCGAGCCGGTCGTACTCCACGCGTTGGGCGACCGGCTGCAGGACGACGACGGCGTCTCTCCTGGGTCTTCCGCGCCCGCGGCGGGCGAAGCAGGGCTGTCGAGCGCAGATGAGATGGACTTCGCCGACCCGCTCGGCGACCACGACCCGGATCTGGGCGAGACCCCGGCCGAGGATCTTCCGCCCGAGCCGCGCTCGCCCTAGTCGGCCCTGTTCCGCCGCGGCCTAGCGCTATCCGGGCTTGCGCGCGGAGACCAGCAGGTTGTAGAAGACCGCCGCGGGCAGCCGCGGCTCGAGCAGGGCGCGGTCGAGGCGCTGGAGGGTCAGGTAGCCGCGGTGGGCCCAGTGGTACCAGAGCCCGGGGAGCTGCTCGGGCTCGGCGGTCCCCTCGAGCGTGCGGTTGGCCCACCCGAACCAGCTCGCGGTGAGCTCCTGGCCCGAGACCCTGACCGACTCGAGGCCGGCGCCACGTGCGTGTCGGTCGAGGTCGCCCGGCGAGAAGGCGTGCACGTCGACCACCCACTCGAGTAGCTGCTCCTCGGTCAGCTCGAGCTCGTGCGGGAGCCGGCCGTGGCCCTTGGCGCCGTCGGAGACGAGCTCCTCCTGATGGCGCCGGGGCGGCGCGCCGAGAAGCCGCCGCCATGCCGGCGCGGCCAGCAGCGCCGCGCGCTTCGGAAGCGCGGCCAGGCGGTCGCCGTAACGTGAGGGTTCGCCGCAGAAGGCGAGCGTGCCGCCCGGGCACAGCACCCGCGCGAACTCGGCGAAGGCCTCCCCGAGGTTCGGGAGGTGATGGAGCACGGCGTGGCCGAACACGAGATCGAACGAGGCGTCGGGAAAGGGCAGCTCGCCGGCCTCCGCACGGACAGCCTCGACCTCTAACCCGAGCTCCTCGGCGGAGGCTTCGAGAGTGCTCAGCATCCCCGGCGAGATGTCGGTGGCCACGGCCTCCCCGATCACTCCGGCGCGCAGCAGGTTGAGCGTGAAGTACCCCGTACCGGCGCCGACCTCGAGCCCGCGCTCGAAGCGGGACGAACCCCCGCCGAGGGCGCGGCTCAGCTTGCCCGCGACCTGCCGGCGACCGAGCTGGCCGTAACCGATCCCCCACTTGAGGTCGTACGCCGCGGCGGCGAGATCGTGGTAACGGACGTTGACCCGCTTGACCTCGTCGATGCTCGCGGGGGCCGTCATGAGGCGGGGGATCATAGGCGCGGGGTCTGCGCCCGGACCTCTTATACCCTCGCGGCCTTGAGCGCCCCGTCCGTCGAGCACGTCCAGCGCAACCAACCGTCCGGAGTGCCCCCGCTCGCCCTGACCGGCGAGCGCACGCTGCCCGACGTGCCGGCCGAGAACTACTGGTTCCAGCGCCATCTCGTCGTCTACCGCTGGATCGCCAGACGCTGCGCCGGCCTCGACGTGGTCGACCTCGCGTGCGGAGAGGGCTATGGAACCGCGACGCTGGCCGAGCAGGCCGCCCGCGCGGTCGGGGTCGACGCCAATCCGGATGCGCACGAGCACGCGCGGCTGCGGTACTCGCGACCGGGCGTGCGCTTCGTGCGCGACCTCGTCGAGAGCTTCGCCGAGCCGTGCGACGCCGTCGTCTTCCTCCAGACCATCGAGCACGTCGAGAACCCGGGGGAGATCCTCGAGCACGTGCGCGAGCTCCTGGGCCTCGGAGGCGTGGCTTACGTCTCCACGCCCAACGTGCTCACCCTCGCGCCGCCCGGCGCCGAGCGCTCGGGAAACCCGTGGCACGTGCACGAGTACCGGGCGGATGAGTTCCGCGCGCTGTGCGCGGGCGTCTTCGGTCGGGTCGAGCTGCTCGGGCTCTTCCACGCGGCCAAGCTGCGCGCGCACGAGCTCGCCATCGAGGCCGGCTGGGACTCGCTGCATCCACGCCTCGGGATCACGAAGTCCTTCTACGACCGCTTCGTGCCGGCGATCTCCGAGCGCGACTTCGCTCTGCGGACCGAGGCCGAAGGGGCAGACCTCGACCGCGCCCTCGACTTCCTGGCCGTGCTGCGGCCGTGAACGGCTCCCACCGACCGGGCAGGCCCCGCCCGCAGGCCGGCGCGCTCGCCCTGGTCCTGCATTCGCACATGCCCTACGTCGAGGGCTTCGGCACCTGGCCCTTCGGCGAGGAGTGGCTGTGGGAGGCCGTCGCCACCGTCTATCTGCCGCTGCTCGAGACCCTTGCGGGCGCCCCGGTGACCCTTGGCCTCACCCCGGTCCTGTGCGACCAGCTCGAGACGCTGACCGGCCCGGCGGGCGAGCGGTTCCTCGCCTTCTTGCGCGAGGTGCGCGCGCCCGTGCACACCGAGGACGCGCGCGGCCTCGGCGAGGGCGGTGAGCACGAAGCGTCGGGCGAGGTCCTGCGTGCCGCCGGCGACTACGCGGCGGCGGACCGCGCCTTCGAGGCGCTCGGCGGCGACCTGCTCGGAGCCTTCCGGCGCCTCAGCGCGGGCGGGTCGGGGCCCGAGCTGCTCGGCTCGGCGGCAACTCACGCCGTTCTTCCTCTGCTCGCCACGGTGGGCGGACGACGGCTGCAGATCGAGGCCGGGATCCGCGCGCACGAGCGCCGCTTCGGTCGCCGCCCAGGGGCCTTCTGGCTGCCCGAGTGCGCCTACGCGCCGGGACTCGAGGTGGTGCTCGCGGAGGCGGGGGCACGCACCTTCTGCGTCGACCAGACCGACGCGCTCGGCCTCGGGGCGCCCGAGCAGCTCGAGCCGGTGCGTACGCCCGCCGGGCCGGTGGCGATCCCCATCGACTGGAGCACCGTGGGGCTGGTGTGGGACGAGCGCTCGGGCTACCCCGTCCACGGCCGCTACCGCAACTACCACGGGCGCACCACTCACGACCTGAAGCCCTGGGACAACTCCGGTGCGACCTACGACCACGCCGCGGCGCGCGCGCTCGCCGCCGAGCACGGCCGCGACTTCCTGCGCCGCTGCGCGGCGCGGCTCGAGGGCCACCGCGTGCAGCGGGACCGCCCCGGCCTGCTCTGCTGCCCGCTCGACACCGAGCTGCTCGGGCACTGGTGGTACGAGGGCCAGACCTGGCTCGCGACCGTGCTCGCGGAGGCGGAGGCGCACGGGGTCGAGCTGCTGCCCCTCTCGGAGGCGCTGGCGCGGGTCGAGCCGGTCGAGGGCCGCGGGCTCGCCCCGTCGAGCTGGGGCGTGCCCAAGGACCTCTCGACATGGGACTCGCCGCGAGTGGCCGAGTTGGTCGTGGCCGCGCGGCGTGGAGAGCTGGAGCTGGTGGCCGCGGCGAGCCGGGCGCGCGCCGGCGCCGCCGGGGGCGGCGA
>JACCTJ010000017.1 GCA_013812485.1 Thermoleophilaceae bacterium | reverse complement strand
CGCGCCAGGCGGTCGATGTCGGCACGCGTGCGCCGTTCGGTCACGGCCACGAGCAGCCCGTCTGGGTACTCCGGGTAGTCCTGCCCGAGGCGATAGCCGGGATTGAGCCCGTCCGCCCGCGCGCTCTCCATCAGTCCGTCGAGGTCCGGCACGCGGACCGCGAACTCGCGCACCACCGCGCCCGGGTTGATGGCCTCGAGCCCCAGCGCCTCGCGCGCGAAGTGGGTGCGCCGGGCCATCAGCTCGCCGAGCTCGACGATCCCCCGGCGACCGAGCCAGGCCAGGTAGACCATCCCCGCCAGCGCGTTCAGCGCCTGCGAGGTGCAGATGTTGTGTGTCGCCTTCTCGCGGCGGATGTGCTGCTCGCGGGTTTGGAGGGTGAGCACGAAGCCGCGCTTTCCGTCCACGTCGACGGTCTCCCCGGCGATCCGGCCCGGCATCTTGCGGATGTAGCGCTCGGCCGCGGCGTAGAAGCCGAACGAGGGACCGCCGAAGTCGAGCCGGTTACCGAGCGTCTGGCCCTCCCCGACGGCGATGTCGATGCCGTAGTCGCCCGGCGGGCGAAGGATGCCGAGGGTGAGCGGATCGACCGCGCACACGCACAACGCGCCGGTGCGCTTGGCCGCCTCGACGAGTGGGCCGAGGTCCTCGACCGTGCCGAGGAAGTTCGGCTGCTGAAGGAAGACGGCGCTCGTGTCGTCGTCGATCGCGGCGGCGAAGGCCTGGACGTCGGTGGCGCCCGACTCGTCGAGGGGGACCTCCTCCACTCGCGAACCGAAGCCGCGCGCGTAGGTGGTCAGCGTCTCGCGCGAGTGCGGATGCACCCCGCGCGAGACGATCAGTCGGCCGCGCCCGTTCTCGAGCTTGGCCAGGTACCCCGCCGAGGCCACCGACGAGGGCCCCTCGTACATCGAGGCGTTCGAGACCGGCAGGCCGGTCAGCTCCGAGATCGCCGTCTGGAACTCGAACATGACCTGGAGTCCACCCTGGGAGATCTCGGGCTGGTAGGGCGTGTAGGGGGTCAGGAACTCCGAGCGCTGGGTGATCGAGTCGACCAGCGCGGGCACGTAGTGGTCGTACATCCCGGCCCCGACGAAGGTGACCTCCTCCTCGGCGTCGCGGTTGCGCGCGGCGAGCGCGCTCAGGTGCTCGCTGACCTCGAGCTCGGACATCCCGGGTGGGATCTCGAGGTCGCGGCCGAGGCGGACGTCGGCCGGGATGTCGACGAACAGGTCCTCGAGCGAGTCGACGCCGATGGCGTCGAGCATCTCGCGGCGGTCGGAGTCGGTGGCGGACGTGTAGCGGCTCATGGCGGAGGGGATACGGCGCGGAGGGCCGGCTCAGCTCTTCTGCACGAGCTTCTCGTAGGCCGCCGCGTCGAGCAGCGCGTCGCGCTCGGTCGGGTCGCTCAGGCGCACGCGCACCATCCATCCCTCGCCGTAGGGATCATCGTTGACGGCCGCGGGCTCGTCGCCGAGCGCCTCGTTCACGGCGAGGATCTCGCCCGACATCGGGGCGACCACGTCCGAGACGGCCTTGACCGACTCGACCTCGGCGTAGGGCTGGTCCTTGGAGATCGTGGTCCCCACCTCGGGCGGATCGAAGAAGACGACCTCGCCGAGCGCGTCCTGCGCGAACCAGGTGATGCCGAAGGTTCCCTCCTCCCCCTCGATCCGCGCCCAGTCGTGCTCGTCGTGGTAGAGGAGGTCCTCCGGGTAGCTCTGCTCGGCAGCCATGCTTCTAATGCTCCTTGCGGTAGAGCGGCTTCTCGCGCACCTCGGCGGTGCGGCGGCGGCCGCGAACATCGATCTCGATCGGGGTGCCGGGGCTCGCCGCGGCGGCGGGAACGTAGCCCATGCCGATGCCGCTCCCCAGGCAGGGCGAGAGCGTCCCGCTGGTGACGACGCCCGCCGGCTCGCCCTCGACGAGGATCGGGTTGCCCTGGCGCGGGATGCCGGGGCCCGTGAAGGCGAAGGGAACGAGCCGGTCGGCGGGGTCGCCGGCGGTGCGCAGAGCGTCGGCGCCGATGAAGTCCGTGTCGAGCTTGCAGGCCCACCCGAGTCCGGCCTCGATCGGCGTGCGGTCCTCGGAGAGGTCGTGGCCGTAGAGGTGAAAACAGGCCTCGAGGCGGAGGGTGTCGCGGGCGGCGAGGCCCGCGGGCGTGGCGCCGGCGGCGATCAGGGCGTCCCAGAGCGCGGGTGCGTCGTCGGGCTCGGTCAGCAGCTCGACCCCGTCCTCGCCGGTGTAGCCGGTCCCACAGATCAGGCAGTCGGCGCCGGCCACGCGCGCGCGGGCGGTGCGCATGCGCGCGGGCGCCTCGCCTTCCTCAAGCAGCCCGGCAAGGATTACGCGGGCGGCAGGTCCCTGGAGGGCGAGCATTGAGTAATCGGCGGCGGCGTCGCGGACGCTCAGGCCGTCGAAGACCTGGGCGTGCTCAGCGAGCCAGGCGAAGTCGCGCTCGTGGTTGGCGGCGTTGGTCACCGTGAGGAAGCTGCCGCGGTGCAGGCGATAGGTGAAGAGGTCGTCGAGGACGCCGCCGTCTTCGCGGCACAGAAGCGAGTACTGGGCGCCGCCCTCGCGCAAGCGGGTCACGTCGTTCGAGAGCACCCGCTGGAGGAAGGCTTCGGCGTCGGGACCGCTCGTCTCGACCTGGCCCATGTGCGAGACGTCGAACAGGCCGGCGCCGCGGCGCACCTCGACGTGCTCGGCCTTGATCCCGTCGGAGTAGTGGACCGGCATCTCCCAGCCCGCGAAGGGGACGAGCCGGGCGCCCGCGGCCGCGTGGCGGTCGTGCAGCGGCGTGCGACGAAGAGTGTCGGTGGCGGCGGCCGTCAAGGTCGCGTCAGGCTACCAACGGGGGCCTGCGCCACTCGAGCCGGAGTCCGGCTCAGGTGTCCTTCAGGAACGGCGGCACGTCGATGTCGTCGTCGCCGATCTGAAGCGACGAGCTCTCGCCCTGGTCGAAGATCGGCGCCCGCCCCCGCGAGGGCGAGGGGTCGTCGCGTCGCGGTAGGCGCGGCCCCTCGCGGTCGCGGTCGCGCTCGCGCTCGACCTCGAAGCGCGGCACCGCCGACTGCGGGGGGCCTCCTCCGTCGAAGCCGGTAGCGATCACGGTGACCCGGACCTCGTCGGAGAGCTGCTCGTCGATGACCGCGCCGAAGATGATGTTCGAGTTGCGGTCGGCGGCGCCCTGGATGATCTCCGCGGCCTCGTTGACCTCGAACAGGCCGAGGTCGTTGCCGCCGGTGATGTTGAGGAGGATCCCGGTGGCGCCCTCGACCGACTGCTCGAGCAGGGGGCTCGAGATCGCGTTCGAGGCCGCCTCGGAGGCGCGGTTCTCGCCGGCCGAGGTGCCGATGCCCATGAGGGCCGAGCCGGCGTCGCGCATGATCGTGCGCACGTCTGCGAAGTCGAGGTTGATCAGGCCGGGCGTGGTGATCAGATCGGTGATCCCCTGCACGCCCTGGCGCAGGACATTGTCGGCCTCGCGGAAGGCGTCGATGATGCTCGTGCGGCGCTCGACGATGGCCAGTAGCTTCTCGTTGGGGATGATGATCA
Source organism: Thermoleophilaceae bacterium (assembly GCA_013812485.1). GTDB lineage: Bacteria > Actinomycetota > Thermoleophilia > Solirubrobacterales > Thermoleophilaceae > JACCUC01. The sequence continues at coordinate 4,588 of JACCTJ010000017.1, read as the reverse complement.
GGGTGTCGACCTGCTCGCGCAGGCGATCGATGCCCTCGGCGGCCTGGCGGGTGCGCCGCCCGCCCTCGAAGCCGAAGGGCCGGGTGACGACCCCGACGGTCAGCGCTCCGATCTCGTTCTTGGCGACCTCGGCGATGACCGGCGCGGCGCCCGTGCCCGTGCCGCCGCCCTCGCCCGCGGTGATGAAGACCATGTCCGCGCCCTTGAGCGCTTCCTTGATCTCGTCGCGGCTCTCGCTCGCGGCTCCCTGCCCGATCTCCGGGCTGGCGCCGGCTCCGAGGCCGCGGGTGAGCTGCCCACCGAGCTGGAGCTTGATGTCGGCGTCGGTCATCTGGAGCGCCTGCGCGTCGGTGTTGACCGAGATGAACTCAACGCCCTTGAGGCCGGCGTCGACCATGCGGTTGACGGCGTTCGTGCCGCCTCCGCCCACGCCGACGACCTTGATGACGGCCAGGTAGCTACCGGTATCCATCGCCCTCGAGATGCCTCACGTTCGGGTTCACCGACTGACTCAGCCTGCGGGTCTCGGCCTCCCTGGCCTCAACTCACGCTTCAGCCTTACTCGGACGACCATGCCCGAGCCGTCGGCACTCTAGAGCTTTCTCCGAGCTTTGCAACCGCTTTCGCAAGGCAAAAACCAATCATAGGCTCAGGTTGAGGGTTAGGGTTCTCCGCGAGTCTCGACTTCGAGTTGAGTGTCTGCGACGGAGGTAGATTCAGCTCCCGACGGCACGCTCTCGGCGCCGCCTGACTCGGCTGCGGGCCGCGCCGGAAAGCCGCCGGCCGCCGGGCGGTCGGGCAGCCGCAGGTCGATGTAACGCGCCCCGCGCGCCGCCCGCGAGCGGAGAACCGCGGTGGCCGCCGACCACTTGGCCGACAGGTCGGCGAGCGAGCCGAAGCGGAGCTCGGGGCCCTCTCGGAGCTCGACCGTCCACCCGGCCGGCCCTTGGCGGACGCGCTCGAGCCAGGCCGCCAGCGGCCTCGGCGCCGCGGCCGTCAGCCGGGCGGCCGATGCGGTAGCAACCCGCCGGGCGCGGCGACCGCTCGAGGCGCTCCCCGGGAGCGCGGGCAGCGGCCGGTCGACGGGCTGGCCTTCGAGGAGGGAGCCGTCGGCGGCGACCGGAACCGGCCGGCCTCCCGCCCCCTCGACCAATCCGACCGGAGGCCTCTCCACCACCCGCACCGAGAGACCGTGCGGAAAGTCGGTCTCGGCCGCGAGCGTGATCACCGCCGGGTAGCGGCGCGCGACCTCCCGCAGCCGATCCTCGTCGACGTGCAGCGTCGTCATGCCGCGTGCGGCAGCCTCGAGCTCGGTCAGCAGCCGGGCGTCGTAGCCCGAGCTCGCGCCCGAGAGCGCGACCGCCTCGACCCGGAAGGAGGAGAGGTCGCGCACCACGGTGAGGTAGAGCCCCAGGGCGAGGAGCGCTCCGATCGCCACCGCGAGCAGGCGGCGGCGGGCCTTCGCCGGGAGCCGCCGGGGCGAACGAGCGAGCCGCCGTGCGGCGCGGGCTCGGGCGCGGCGTCTCGGTCTGGTCGCCGCGCTCACGCGTACAGCTCCGCCGCGTCGAGATCGCCGAGCAACTGCACCTCCGGCTCGAGCTCGACGCCGAAGCGCTCGCGCACCCGCCGGCGTCCCTCGCTCATCAGGGCGATGACGGCGGCGGTCGTGGCCTCACCGGTGTTCTCGACGAAGTTGGCGTGCTTGACGGAGAAGCGCGCGCCCCCGAGCTCGAGGCCACGGCAGCCGGCCGCATCGAGCAACAGGCCGGCGGTCCGCCCCTCGGCGCGCGGGTCGTCGGGATTCTTGAAGGTCGAGCCGAAGGTCTTGATCCCGGACGGCTGGGCGGCGTGCCGGCGGGCGCGCATGTCGGCGAGCGTGCGCTTGACCGCCTCGGGCTCGGCCGGCTGGAGGGCGAACGAGGCCCCGGCGACGATCTCCTCCGGGCCGAGGCCGGACCGGCGGTAGGCGAAGCCGAGCTCGCTCGGCTCGCGCCGCTCGCTCCCCTCGGCGCTCGTAACCTCCGCCCACTCGAGCACGCGCGAGAGGTCCCCTCCGTAGGCGTTGGCGTTCATCCTCACCGCGCCGCCCACCGTCCCGGGGATGTTGACGCCGAACTCGAGACCGCTCAGTCCCTCCCGGGCGGCCCGGGCCGCGGCCTGCGGCAGCCGCGCGCCCCCGCCGCAGCGCAGGCGCGCGCCGTCGCGCTCGATCTTCGCGAGATCGCGCTCCAGCTTCAATACGAGTCCCCGGACACCGGCATCGGCAACGAGGAGGTTCGACCCGGACCCGACCACTCCTACCGCGAGGCCCGCCGCCCGCGCCCAGGCGAGCAGCTCGGCGAGCGCCTCGCTGTCGTTCACCCGCGCGAAGAACTCGGCGGAGCCGCCGGTGCGCAGCGTGGTCAGCCGCGCGAGCGGGAAGTCGTGCTCGACGCCCGCCGGCGGCGGGGAGGCGGTCACGAGGTGGACTCCGCGGCGAGGCCGTCGGCCAGCTGGTCGACGTTCCCCGCGCCCAGGGTGAGCAGGGCATCGCCGGCCCGCAGCTCACGGCGCAGGAGCGCCTCGGCGTCCTCCAGGCGCGGGGCCCAGTACACCGGGCGCCCGCCCGCGGCGTCGGCCGCAGCGGCGGCGACGAGCCGCCCCGACACCCCAGGGTAGTCCTCGGCGCGCTCGCGGGACGGATAGATCTCGAGCACTACGACCAGGTCGGCGAGCACGAGCGCGGCGCCGAACTCGCGCGCGAGGTGGCGCGTGCGTGAGAAGAGGTGGGGTTGAAAGCAGGCGACCACCCGGCGCGCGTCGAGCGAGCGCGCGGCCTCGAGGGTGGCCCGCACCTCGGTCGGGTGGTGAGCGTAGTCGTCGTAGATCTCGGCTCCGGCGGCGGTGCGCCCCCGGGGCTCGAAGCGCCGTCCCGTGCCCGCGAAGGTGGCGATCGCCGCGGCGGCCTCGGCCAGCCCCAGGCCGGCCTCGCGGCACGCGGCCAGGGCGGCGAGGGCGTTGAGGGCGTTATGAGCGCCGGGTACAGGCAGTTCGAGCTCGACTCCCTCGACCCGAAAGCGCGACCCGAACGCCAGCAGCTCAAGATCCTCGGCGGCGAGGTCGCCCGCGTCGAGGCCGAAGCTGACCGTCTGACCGTCCGCCGGCAGCTCGAGTCGGAGCCGTTCCCAGACGATCCGGGTCGGAGCCGACGCGGCGAACTGAGACATCGCGGCCTCGAGCTCCGACCTCGAGCGATAGGTCGCGTGGTGGTCGAGCTCGGCGTTGGTCACCACCGCTACCTCGGGCGAGAGCTTGAGGAACGACCGGTCCGACTCGTCGGCCTCGACGACCACCCAGCCGCCCTCGCCCCACGCGGCGTTCGCGTCGCCTGAGCGCAGCTTGCCCCCGATCAGGTAGGCGGGGTCGCGTCCCGCCGCGACGAGGGCGTGCGTGATCATGGCCGCGGTCGTCGTCTTGCCGTGGGTCCCGCTCACCGCGATCGACCGTCCGAGGGCGACGACCTCGGCCAGGAGGTCGGCGCGGTGCAGGACGCGGGCTCCGGCGGCCCGTGCCGCCGCGAGCTCCGGGTTGTCGTCGGGAACGGCGGTCGCCCGCACCACCTCCGCCCCGGGCGGAGCGCCGTCCGGGCGGTGGCCGATGACCGGCTCGATGCCCGCCTGGCGCAGCTTCGGGAGATAGCTCGACTCGGCCCGGTCGGAGCCCGTGACCTCGGCGCCGAGCGCGTGCGCGACGAGCGCCAGGGCGCTCATGCCGGCTCCGCCGATGGCGATGAAGTGCAGTCGCCGTCCGGCGAAGGCCGTGGTGTCCATGGCGAGGCCAGGCTACCCGAGGGCTCACCCGGCTTCGAACGGGGCACGACGCTCGGGTTTGATCGGGGGTCCGCCGGGAAGGAACCCCAGACCACCAACTTCGAACCAGAGGAGCGCGAATGCCCTGGCAGGAACTCACGCCGCGTCAGTTCCCCGCTTTCGACAAAGAGCTCGACGGCATCTCCAAGAAGACGATGGAGGACCACTACGCCCTCTACGAGGGATACGCCAAGAAGTCGAACGAGTGCCGCAAGATCCTCAAGGAGTTCGATTACGGCGAGATCGAGGGCAATCAGGTCTACTCGCCGCTGCGGGCGGTGTCGGTCGACTACACCTTCGCCCTGCTCGGGTTCAAGAACCACGAGCTCTACTTCGGCCACCTCGGCGGGGAGGGCGGCTCGCCGCAGGGCCGCTTCGCCGAGCTCATCGGCGGCGAGTACCCCGGCGGCGTCGAGATGTGGGAGCAGGCCGTCCGCAAGGCCGCCTCAGCCGCGCGCGGCTGGGTCATGGTCGGCTACGACCTCAACGACGGGTCGCTGTTCAACTACATCATGGACACCCAGAACCTGTGGGCCGTCTACAACATGGTGCCCGTGCTCGCCCTCGACGTCTACGAGCACGCCTACGCGCAGGACTTCGGAGCCACGCCGCAGGGTCGCAAGGACTACGTCGAGGCGTTCTTCCGTAACCTCGACTGGGACCACGTCAACCGCCAGCTCGAGCAGGCCGAGAAGGCCTCGCTCGGCGCGAGCGACCCGGCCCTTCAGGAGTAGCGAGGG
>JACCTJ010000013.1 GCA_013812485.1 Thermoleophilaceae bacterium | reverse complement strand
CCGGCGACCTGTTCGTCGGCCTGCCGGGCGCGAACGCCGACGGCGGCGCCTTTGCGGCCCAGGCGCTCGAGGCGGGGGCGTGGGGGGCCCTAGTGAGTCGCGAGCACGCGCAGGCCCTCAGCACCCGCGCCGGCTCCGCGATCATCGCCGTCGATGACCCGCTGGCCGCGCTCGGCGCGCTCGCCCGCGCGTGGCGGCGCGAGCTCGGGGCCGCCGTGGTCGGGGTCACGGGGTCGACGGGGAAGACCTCGACCAAGGACATCCTCGCGGCCCTCCTGCGCACCCACCGGCGCACGTACGCCAGCCTCGAGAACCTCAACACCGAGGTCGGCCTTCCGCTGTCGGTCCTCGAGGCCGAGCCCGGAACCGAGGTGCTCGTGCTCGAGATGGCCATGCGCGGCGAGGGACAGATCGCCGAGCTGACCGCGATCGCCGAGCCCGACGTGGGCGTGGTGGTCAACGTCGGCCCGGTCCACCTCGAGCTGCTCGGCACCGTCGAGCGCGTGGCCGCGGCCAAGGCCGAGCTGATCCGCGACCTCCGGCCGGGCGCAGCCTGCGTCCTCCCGGCGAGCGAGCCGCTGCTCGAGCGCCACCGCCGCGACGACCTCGAGACGATCACCTTCGGCCCCGGCGGCGACGTTCAGCTGCTCTCGCTCGAGCCCGATGGGCGGGCGGAGATCGAGGCCCGCGGCGAGATCGTCTCGCTCGCGCTCGCCTTCCGTCAGCCTCACAACCTGCTCAACACCCTGGCCGCGGTCGCGGTGGCCACCGCGCTCGGCGTGAGGCCGAGCGGCACGCTCGAGGTGACCTTCTCACCCCTGCGCGGGCAGGAGGTCGAGCTTCCCGGGGGCGTGACCGTGGTCAACGACTGCTACAACGCCAACCCGATCTCGATGCGATCCGCTCTCGACCACCTCGCCGCCACGCCGGCGGCCCGCCGCATCGCCGTGCTGGGCGAGATGGCGGAGCTCGGCCCCGACGGCGAGCGCTTCCACGCCGAGGTGGCCGAGCGCGCGGGCGAGGCGGGGATCGACGTGCTGGTGGCCGTCGGCGAGCGCGCGCGCCCGTATCTCCAGGCCTTCGGGGGCGGTGAGCGCCACGAGGTCGAGACCCCCGAGGAGGCCGGCGCGCTGCTCGAGCGCCTCGTCCGGCCCGGGGATCGCGTGCTCGTCAAGGGATCGCGCTCCGCCGGCCTCGAGCGCGTGCTCGGCGACGCGCGTTGAGCCTGGTCGTCGCGCGGCGGGCCCCTGGCGCACCGCGGAGCGCCGCGCGGCTGGGGCCGCGCATCCCCCGAAAGGCCAGCTAGTCACCCATGCTCGGAGAGATCCTGATCGCGGGCATGTCCTCGCTGCTCATCTGCATGTTCCTGGGGCCGAACTTCATCTCGTTCCTGCGCGACCGCGAGTTCGGTCAGCACATCCGCGAGGAGGGGCCGAAGGGCCACGCCGGCAAGGCGGGCACCCCGACCATGGGCGGCCTCGTGATCTTCCTCGCGGTCTCGATCCCGTTCCTGATCCTCGGTGAATACGACGCCGCCAGCCTTGCCGTCTTCGGCACCGCGATGGCCAGCGCGGCCCTCGGTTTCCTCGACGACTGGTCGAAGATCTCGAAGAAGCGCTCGCTCGGGCTGTCGGCGCGCTGGAAGATCGTCGCCCAGGCCGCCATCGCCCTCGGCCTGTGGTGGGTCGCGACGCGCTACGTCGGCTTGAACGAGTCGCTCAACACGCGCATCTTCGACTTCACGGTCGACCTCGGGATCCTCTACCCGGTGCTGATCTTCCTGGTCCTGGCCGGAGCGACCAACGGCGTCAACCTGACCGACGGGCTCGACGGCCTGGCCGCCGGCTGCGGGGCGATCGTCCTCCTCGCCTACACGGCGATCACCTTCCTGACCAGCGGCCAGGAGGATCTCGCGCTGATCTGCTCCTGCCTGGTCGGCGCGTGCGTGGGCTTCCTGTGGTTCAACTCGTTCCCGGCGGCGATCTTCATGGGCGACACGGGCTCGCTCGGCATCGGCGGAGCCATCGCCGCGCTCGCGGTGGTCACGAAGACGGAGATCCTCCTGATCATCATCGGCGGCATCTTCGTGGTCGAGGCCCTGTCGGTGGCGATCCAGGTCTTGGCCTTCCAGCGCTTTCGCAAGCGCGTCTTCCTGATGGCGCCGGTACACCACCACTTCGAGCTGCTGGCCTGGTCGGAGACCAAGATCATCCTGCGCTTCTGGATCGTCGCGGCGATCTGCTCGGCCATCGGCTTCACGCTCTATCAGCAGTCGGTGGCGTGAGGGAGCGCCCGCCGCTCCCCCCGGGCCCGTATCTGGTGATGGGCCTCAGGGTCTCGGGAGCCGCCGCGGCGCGGATGCTCCTGCCCTACGGAGAGGTGCTGGGCTGCGACCTCGGAAGCCCACGCGAGGCGGCGGGGCTCGCCGAAGCGGGCGTCGAGGTCGAGCTCGCCTCGGACGGCCTCGACCTCGTGGGCAGGGCCGCGACGGTGGTCAAGAGCCCCGGAGTGCCGGCCCACGCGCCCGCGGTGGTGGCAGCGCACGCCCGCGGGATCGAAGTCGTCGGCGAGCTCGAGATCGCGTGGCGCCTGATCGAGGCCGAGTTCGTGGCCGTGACGGGCACGAACGGGAAGACGACGACCGTCGAGCTGCTCGGCGCGATCCATCGCGCGGCCGGAGTACCGGTGGTCGTGGCCGGCAACGTGGGGACCGCCCTCGCCGAGTTGCCTGGGACGGCCGCGGAGGTCGTGGTCTGCGAGGCCTCGAGCTTCCAGCTCGAGGACGCGAGCGCTTTCGCGCCCGAGGCGGCGGCGCTGCTCAACGTGAGCGAGGACCACATCGACCGCCACGGCACCTTCGCCGCCTACCGCGACGCCAAGCTGCGCGTGTTCGCCCGCCAGCGCCCCGAGGACGTCGCCGTCGTACCGGGCGGGCTCGAGCCTCCTGGGGGGCAGGCGCGGGTGGTCCGCTTCGCCCGTCAGGCCGCAGCCGACCTCGCGCTCGTCGACGGGATCCTCCTCTTCGAGGGGGCGGCGCTCATGCCCGCCGACGAGGTCCGCCTGCGCGGCGCGCACAACCTCGACAACGCCATGGCCGCCGCGTCCCTCGCGCTCGCGCGCGGGATCGACGCGGACGCGGTGCGCGAGGCACTGCGCGGCTTCGCCGGCGTGGCGCACCGCCTCGAGGAGGTCGCCCGCCGTCGCGGCGTGCTCTACGTCAACGACTCCAAGGCGACCAATCCCGACTCGGCCCGGGTCGGCGTCGAGGCCTTCCCCGGCGGCGTCCATCTCATCCTCGGCGGGAGCCTCAAGGGCGGCGACTTTCGTGCCCTGCGGGACGTGGTCCGCACCCGCTGCCGCGCCGCCTACCTGATCGGCGAGGCGGAGGGACGGCTGGCGAGCGATCTCGAGGGAACCGTGACGCTGCATCGCTGCGGCACGCTCGAGCGTGCCTTCGAGGCCGCCGCCGGCGCCGCTCGATCGGGCGAGGTCGTGCTGCTCTCTCCCGCCTGTGCGAGCTTCGACGCCTTTCGCGACTACGAGCACCGGGGCGAGCGCTTCCGCGAGCTCGCGGAGGAGCTGGCGGAGGACCCCGACGGGGCATGATTTCAAGCCCCGGCGTCGAAGCAGGGCCGGATGCCCTCGCCGCGCTCGCTCGCCGCC
>JACCTJ010000001.1 GCA_013812485.1 Thermoleophilaceae bacterium | reverse complement strand
CCAGGGGACGAGGCGGCGCCGGCGGGTTCCGTGGCGCCTGCGGCCGGCGGGCCCTCGCCGGCGCCCGCCCTGCTCAGGAGGAGTCTCCGCCGTTCATGGCCAGCTGGAGGGCCTCGGCGAGGTGGAGCGCCCGTCGTCCCGTCCCGTGGGCGATCTGCGACCGGCACGAGAAGCCGTCGGCGAGTATCAGCGTGTCGTCGGGAGCCTCCCGCACGGCGGGCAGGATGCCACGCTCGCCGATCGCCATCGAAAGCCCGTACTTCTCGCGCTCGTAGCCGAAGCTCCCGGCCATCCCGCAGCAGGCGACCTCGACGCGATCGAGCTCGAGCCCGGCGGACGCAAGCACGTGGCGGTCGTCTTCGAGGCCCATGACCGCGCGCTGGTGGCAGTGAGCCTGCACGAGCGCCCGTCGCTCGAGGCGCCCCGGCTGGTAGTCGTCTACCTCGCGCGTGAGGAACTCGCTCAGCGTGAAGGTCTGGGCGCGCAGGCGGTGCGCGTTCTCGTCGTGCGGCAGCATCTCGACGAGCTCGTCCCGGAAGACGGCGACGCAGCTCGGTTCGAGCCCGACGACCGGAAGGCCCTCGCGGATCTGGTCAGCCATTCCGTCGAGCACCCCGCGCAGGGTGCGCCGCGCGAGCGTGAGCATCCCGAAGTCGTAGAGCGGGCGCCCACAGCACAGACCGCCGGGCGGAAGCTCGACCGCGACCCCGTGCGCCTCGAGCACCTCGGTCGCGGCCCGGGCGACGTGCGGCGCGAGATGGTTGGTGAAGGTGTCGGGCCAGAGGATGACCCGCCGGCCGCCGGGGTTGCGCGGCCCGCGGCGAGCGAACCAATCGCGGAAGGTCTCGGTGGCGAAGGGCGGGAGCTCGCGCTCGGGCGCCACCCCGGCCAGGCGCTTCAGCCGGTCGCCGAGGAACGGCGCGCGCGCCGCCGCGTTGGCGAGCCGTGGCATCCGCGCCGCGAGCCGCGCCGACCACGGGAAGAGACCGATCGCGTAGGCGGCGCGCGGGCGCAGCCGCCGGCGGTAGTGGTGGGAGAGGAACTCGGCCTTGAGGGTCGCCAGGTCGGTCTGGGTCGGGCAGTCGGTCTTGCAGCCCTTGCAGGCCAGGCAGAGGTCGAGCGACTCGCGGACCTCCTCGCTGCGCCAGCCGTCGGTGATGACCTCGCCCTGGAGCATCTCGAACAGCAGCCGCGCCCGTCCGCGCGTCGAGTGCTGCTCCTCGCGCGTGGCGCCGAAGCTCGGGCACATCGTGTAGCCCGGCTGGGGGTCGCGGCACTTGCCCATGCCGAAGCAGCGCTCGACCGCGCCGGAGAAGCTCGCCCCGTCGCGCGGGAAGGCGAACTCGGTCGAGAGGTCGGGCGGGCGGTAGTCGACCCCGAGGCGCAGGTTCTCGTCGAGCGGCGGAGCATCGATCAGCCGGTCGGGGTTCATCTTCGCGTCGGGGTCCCAGATCGCCTTGAACTCGCGGAAGGCGTCCATGAGCTCGGGGCCGAACATCCGCGGGAGGAGCTCAGAGCGGCCCTGGCCCTCGCCGTACTCGCCGGCGAGTGAGCCGCCGTAGGAGAGCACGAGATCCGCCGCGCCCTCCATGAACGAGCGGAAGTTGCGGGTGCCCGCGGCCGTCTTCAGGTCGAAGTCGAGGCGGGTGTGCACGCAGCCCTGGCCGAAGTGGCCGTAGTAGACGCAGCGGTAGCCGTGATCGGTGACGAGCGCGTCGAAGTCGCGCAGGTAGGCGCCGAGCACGTCGGGGTGCACGGCGGCGTCCTCCCAGTTCCCCTCGGCCTCGAGGGCGCCCGGGGCGCGGCTGTCGCCGACCGCGGCCTCGCGCACGGCCCACGCGCTCGTCATGTCCTCGGCCGTCTCGAGCAGCCGCACCTCGAGCTGCGGGCCGCCGGAGCGCTCGACCGTCTCGAGTGCCGCCCGGGCCTGATCGAGGGCCTCCTCCGCCGTCCAGGCACCGAACTCCGCGAGCAGCCACGCCCTCCCTTCGGGCAGTCGCGAGCGCTCCTCGCGGAGCCTTCCCTTGACCTCCATGTTCTCGGTCAGCAGGTCGTTGAAGCCCTCGAGCCCGATCGGCTGGTGGGTGAGCAGCTCGGGAACGTGGTCGGCGGCGGCGAACAGGGTCGGATAGGCGAGCACGACCAGCGCGCGATGCGGCGGACTCGGGACGAGCCGCACCGTGGCCTCGAGCACGTTGACGCAGGTGCCCTCCGAGCCGACGAGCGCGCGGGCGACGTGGAAGCCGTTCTCTGGCAGGAGCTCGTCGAGGTTGTAGCCGGAGACGCGGCGGGGGATGTCGGGGAACTCGTCGCGCACGAGGTGGGCGACCCGGTCGCGCAGATCGCGCAGGCGCCCGTAGATCTCGCCCCGGCGCCCGCCGGCCGCGAGGATGCGCGCGAGCTCCTCGTCGCTGGTCGCTCCCACCGTCATGCGGGTCCCGTCGTAGAGCAGCACGTCGAGCTCGTGGACGTTGTCGTTGGTCTTGCCCGACATCAGCGAGTGCGTGCCGCACGAGTTGTTGCCGATCATCCCGCCGAACGTGCAGTAGGCGTGCGTGGCCGGGTCTGGCCCGTAGGTCAGGCCGTATTCCTCGGCGGCGTCGCGGAGCTGGTCGCAGATCACCCCGGGGCGCACACGGGCGCGTCGGCGATCCGGGTCGAGCTCGACGATCTGGTCCATCAGCTTCGAGTAGTCGAAGACCACGGCCACGTTCACGGTCTGACCGCTCGGGCCGGTGCCGCAGCCGCGCGGCAGGATCGGCGCGTCGTGGCGCCGGCACGCCGCGACCGCCGCGGCGACGTCGTCTTCGTCACGAGGGATCACGAGGCCGAGCGGCACGTGGCGGTAGAGCGAGAAGTCGTTCGCGTACAGCGCGCGGCTGCCGGCGTCGAAGCGGACCTCGCCGCGGACGTCGCGCTCGAGCTCGCGCTTGAGGGCTCCGAGGTCGACATCGGGCGGGGTGGAGACGGCCTTCCGCCGCCCGTCTCGCCCGCTCAGCTTGGCCAAAGCCCCGCGCGCCGCCGTGGCCATGTCGGTCTCCTCCCTGGTTGCCGACGCTCAGCTTAGGGGAGCGTGCTCGCGAGCCGGTTTCCTCGTCGCTCGGCGGGGTAGACAGCCCGGCGAACCGAAGGCCCACGGGAACGCGGGAAGGAGGTGAGGAAATGGCCAAGGACCACGGCTCCAGCATCAAGGACGACGAGCAGTACGAGGCGCTGCGCGACCAGGGCGCGAGCAAGGAGAAGGCAGCGCGGATCGCCAACACCGACCGTTCGACCGCCGGCCAGCGCGGCGGCAACTCGCCGAGCTACGAGGAGTGGTCGAAGGACGAGCTCGAGCAGCGGGCGAGGGAGATCGGCATTGAGGGCCGGTCGAACATGGACAAGGGCGAGCTCATCGACGCGCTGCGCAACCACTGAG
>JACCTJ010000360.1 GCA_013812485.1 Thermoleophilaceae bacterium | reverse complement strand
GCAGCGTCGAGACCGCGAGCAGCAGGGCCGCGCCCATGCCCACCCACTCCGTCCTGGTCGAGCCGCGAGAGCTTGAACTTCACCTTGCCCGCCAACCTACACCCTTGCCAGCGTCGGCGGCGCGGTCACGCGCGGCTCGGGGCCGACCCCTGGCGCCGATGCGCCAGAAGGCGATGGTTACGCCAGTCTTACGGGCCGCACGTCGCGTTTTTTCGGCCCGCGGGAGGGTATAGAACGCGGAGCGCCGCCCGTGAACATCGCGTATCTCTCACCATTGCCCCTCGGAGGGGTCGAGTGCTTGCCCAAGGAGCGGCTGGCCGCCCTGCTCGAGGAGGCGCGCGGGCGGACGCTCGCGCTCGTCGCGCCCCTGTGCGAGGAGCAGATCGATCGCCAGTACTCACCGATCATGAGCCCGCTGGCCTGGGATCTCGGTCACATCGCCGCCTTCGCCGACCTGTGGCTCGCGCGAGCCGGCGGCTCCGAGCCGGTGCGCCCGGACCTGTTCGAGGTCTACGACGCCACGGAGACGCCGCGCTCGCGGCGCGGCGACCTTCCCTTCCTGCGCTGCGAGGACGCGCTCGCCTACGGCCGCGAGATCCTCGAGCGGGCGCTCGCCCTGCTCGAGGAGGTCGACGTCTCTGCGGAGGGTGACCGCCTGAACGCGCGCGCCCTCGTGTGGAACATGCTCATCGAGCACGAGCACCAGCACAGCGAGACGATGATCCAGGCCATGCAGCTCGCCGGCGAGGACATCCCCTCGCCGGCGTCCGAGGCTGCGGGCGGGGCCGGCGTTCCAGCGGCGGCCGGGACGGGCCCGCGGATGGTGCTCGTCGAGGGCGGCCCGGCCCTTCTGGGGGCCGGCATCGAAGGTTTCGCCTACGACAACGAGCGCCCCCAGCACGCCGTCGAGGTCGCGAGCTTCGAGATCGACCTGATCACGGTCACCAACGGCGACTACCTGGCGTGGATCGAGGAGGGCGGCTACCACCGGCGCGAGTGGTGGTCCGAGCGGGGCTGGGCCTGGCGCGAGCGCGAGGGAGCCGAGCGACCGCTCTTCTGGACCGCCGACGGCCGCGACCGGCGCTTCGATCGGACCGAGCCGCTCGATCCCGACCTGCCCGTCACCCACGTCTCCGCGCACGAGGCCGAGGCCTTCGCCCGTGCCCACGGCAAGCGCCTTCCCACCGAGGCCGAGTGGGAGAAGGCGGCGACGTGGGACCCGGGGGCCGGGCGCAAGCGGCGCTTTCCCTGGGGCGAGAACCAGCCCGACGCCGAGCGGGCCAACCTCGACCTCTCCGCCGGCGGTCCCGAGCCGGCCGCGGCCCGGCCCGACGGGGCCTCCGCGTACGGCGTGCTGGGGATGACGGGCGACGTGTGGGAGTGGACGGCCGGCGAGTTCATCGGTTATCCGGGCTTCGAGCCCTTCCCCTACCGCGAGTACTCGGAGATATTCTTCGGCACCGGGATGCGCGTCCTGCGCGGGGGGTCGTGGGCCACGCGGCCGACCATCAGGCCCACCTTCCGCAACTGGGACCTTCCCGAGCGCCGCCAGCTGTTCGTCGGCTTCCGCTGCGTGCGGGACGTCTGAGGGACGCGATGAGCACCGCCGCTCCTCCCCACATCCGCGTCGACGTCCTGCTCGACTCCCACGACGAGGGCTCGCTGGCCGAGGCCGTGCGAGCCGGGCTGCTCGGCGAGCGCAGGGAGCTCCCGCCACGGTGCCTCTACGACGAGCGCGGTTCGGAGCTCTTCGACCGCATCACCGAGCTGCCGGAGTACTACCCGGCCCGTTGCGAGCGGGCCATCCTCAACCGCTACGCCCCCGAGATCGTCACGAGCATGGGCGCGGAGGAATTGCTCGAGCTCGGCTCGGGCGTCGCCTCGAAGACCCGCGCCCTGCTCTACGCCATGGCCGGCGCGGGCACGCTGCGCCGCTACGTGCCCTTCGACGTCGACCCCTCGGTGGTACAGCGCTCGGCCGAGGAGCTGACCGCGCTCTACCCGGGCCTCTGCGTGCACGGCCTGGTGGGCGACTTCGACCGCCACCTGGGCGAGCTGCCGGAGCCCGCCGGGCGACGGCTCGTGGCCTTCCTCGGCGGAACGATCGGCAACCTCGAGCCCGAAGCACGCGCAGAGATCCTGCGCGCCCTGCGCGGCCTGCTGCGCGAGGGCGACCGGCTCCTGCTCGGCGCCGACCTGGTCAAGGACGAGCGCGTGATCGTCGCCGCCTACGACGACGCCGAGGGCGTGACGGCGAAGTTCACGCTCAACGCCCTGCGCGTGCTCAACCGCGAGCTGGGCGCCGACTTCGACCTGGACGCCTTCGAGCCGTTCGCCCGCTGGAACCCCGCCGAGTCTCGGGTCGAGCTCGGGCTGAGCGCGCGGTCGGCCCAGCGGGTGACCATCGGGGAGCTCGACTCGGCGCAGGTCGAGTTCGCGACGGGGGAGGAGATCCGCACGGAGGTCAGCTCGAAGTTCACGCCCGAGCGGCTCGAGGGGGAGCTGCGCGAGGCGGGGCTGGCCCTCGAGCGGCTGCTGCGCGACGACCAGGGGCTGTTCTCGGTGGCCCTGGCCGCGCCGGCCGGCGCCGAGCCCAGCGCGAACGGCAGCGCCGAGGCGCTCGCCGGCGGCGCCGCTTGAGGCTCGCTGGAGCGGGCGCCCTCGTCGCGGGCGGCGCCTCAGGCCTCGGAGCGGCCACAGCCCGGGCGCTCACGAGCCGCGGGGCGGGGGTGGCGGTTGTCGACCGCGACGGCGAGCGCGCGCAGGAGCTGGCCGAGAGCCTGAAGGTCCGAGATGGCGCCGGCACCGCGGCCGCGGTGGGCATCGCGGCCGACGTGACCGACGAGGCTCAGCTCGAGGCCGCGGTCGAGGCCGCCGTCGAGACGCTCGGCGAGCTGCGCCTCGCGGTCTCGTGCGCCGGAATCGGCTGGGCCGAGCGCGTCGTCGGGCGCGAGGGTGCCGCCACGCTCGCCCCCTTCGAGACCGTGGTCCGCGTGAACCTGATCGGGACCTTCAACTCCTGCGGCTCGCCGCGGCGGCCATGAGCGCCAACGCCCCCGACGACGAGGGCGAGCGCGGGGCGATCGTCATGACCGCCTCGATCGCCGCCTACGACGGCCAGATCGGCCAGTCCGCCTACGCGGCCTCCAAGGGTGGAGTGGTCGCCCTGACCCTGCCGGCCGCGCGCGACCTCGCCGGGCGCGGCGTCCGCGTGTGCACGATCGCCCCGGGCACCTTTGACACCCCGCTGCTCGCGGGCCTGCCGGCCGAGGCGCGCGGCGCGCTCGGCGGGCAGGTCCCGTTCCCGACGCGGCTCGGCCGACCCGAGGAGTACGCGGACCTCGCCTGCCACATCGCCGAGAACCCAATGCTGAACGGCGAGACCATCCGCCTCGACGGCGCGCTGCGGATGCCGCCCCGGTGAGCGGGTAGAGCCCGGCTCGTGCGGGCCGCGCTCATCGAGGAGATCGGCCGGCCCCTGGCCGCGGGCGAGGCGCCCGAGCCCGAGCGCGACGCCGGTGAGGCGCTCGTCGAGATCACCGCCGCTCCGATCAACCCGATCGACCTCTCGATCGGCGAGGGGCGCTTCTACGGCGGCGTCCCCGACGTCCCGTACGTGCCGGGGGTCGAGGGCTTCGGCCGGCGTGCTCGAGGCCGAAGGGCTCGAGGAGGGCGCCCGTGTACGTCCAGGCGGGCGGCGGTCGTGGCGTACCGGGCAGCTTCGCCGAGCGTCTGGCCATCGCGGAGTCCGCGCTCGTGACCGCCCCCGAGGGCTCCGACGGCGCCGCCGACGCGCTCGCCGCCTGCTTCGGGGTCGCCGGCCTCGCGGCGTGGCTGCCGCTCGAGTGGCGAGCGCAGCTGCGCGAGGGTGAGACCGTGCTCGTGCTCGCCGCGAGCGGCGCGGTCGGGAAGATCGCCGTCCAGGCCGCGAAGCTGCTCGGGGCCGGCCGCGTGGTCGCCGCGGCTCGCGACCGCGAGGGACTCGAGCGGGCGCGCGAGCTCGGCGCCGACGCGACCGTCGATCTCTCCGACGGCGCGGGAGCCGACGAGCTCGCCGAGTCGATCCGCTCCGCCGCGGGCGGCGACGGCGTGGACGTCACGCTCGACCCGCTCTGCGAGCCGATGGTCGCCGCCGCCAAGGCGTCTGCCTCGGGCGCGCGAATCGTCTCGATCGGCCAGTCGGCCGGCCCTGAGGCGACCCTGGCCTCGGCCACCGTCCGCGGCTCGACCCTCTCGATCCTCGGCTACCCGAACTTCGACGTTCCGGCCGAGGTCGTGCCTTAGCCCACCGCCGGATGGTCGGGCACGCCGCGGCCGGCCGCCTGACCGTCGACCACGACGTCCGTGGCGCTCGACAAGGTCGGCGAGGCGTGGGAGCGCCGGCAGGCCTTTCCCGTAACCGTTCAGTCCCTGGTGCGTGGGCGGTGGCTTGCAGGATCTTGTGCGTGTAGGGGGAATTCGGGGGTGTGCGGCGTGAGGATTCGAGGCGGTCGCGGTTGCGGGGGGTGAGCCGGCGCGGGCGTTGGTGGTGTCGTTGCTGGAGCAGTTGAAGGCGCAGGCCGATCGCCGGGACCTCGAGGTCGGTCGGCTGGAGGCGCGGATCGCGCGGCTTGAGGAGCAAACGCGCTCGAGCTCGCGCAACAGCTCACAGCCGCCTTCCCAGGATCCGCCCAAGACGCGCGCGCAGCGGCGCGCGGAGGCGAGGGCCAGGGCGAAGGAGTGGGCGAAGGCCGACCGCGAGGGCCGCCGGGCGGGTGCTCAGCCCGGCCACCAGGGGTCGGGGCGCAGCCTGGCCCCTGAAGATCAGGTCGATGAGATCGTCGATCATTACCCCGAGCGCTGTGGTGGCTGCGGGAATGTGTTCGCAGACCAGCAGCGCATCCCGTCGCGGCGTCCGGGGCGCCACCAGGTCGCTGAGCTGCCGCCGATCGCGGTCGTGGTGACCGAGCACCGCACGCACCGGCTTTGCTGTTCTGCCTGCCGGGCCAAGAGCTCCGCGGTGCTGCCCGACGGCATCGGGCAGAGCGCGTTCGGGCCCTGCCTGCAGGCGGCGCTCGTGACGATGACCGCGCGCAACCGGGTCTCGCGGCGCGACATGGCCGAGCTGGCCGGCGAGCTGTTCGGGATCGGCCTGTCGGTCGGGACGGTCGACGCGATCTGCCAGCGCGCGTCGTTGGCGCTGGCAGACCCGCACGAGCAGCTCGTCGCCTCGGTGCTCGAGTCCGCCGCGCTGAATGTCGATGAGACGGGTTGGCGCACCGCGGGTGAGGGACGCACGCTGTGGACCGCCTCAACGCCTGAGGCGGCGATCTTTCGGACGCCGCCGACCGCCACGCCGATCGGTTGGACGAGTTGATCGGCAGCGACTACAGCGGGATCGTCTGCTCAGACCGCTGGTGGGCCTACGACCATCTCGACCCCGACAGCCGCCAAGCGTGCTGGGAGCACCTCAAGCGGGATTTTCGTCGCCATTCCGAGGGGCTGACCGAGCAGCAGACCTTCGGCGAGGCCGGCCTGGCGCTCACCGACCGGCTGTTCAAGGCATGGCGCGCCTTCGACGCCCACCACAACCGCAGGCGCCTTCAACGCGAGCTGAAGCCGATCCAGACCGACCTGCGCAGGCTGCTCGAGCGTGCGGCGCGCAAGTCACAGCGCACCCGCCTTCACCGGCGCTTTGCCCATAACCTGCTGAAGATCTGGCCGGCGCTATGGACGTTCGTGGAGGCCGAGGGCGTCGAGCCGACCAACAACGCCGCCGAGCGCTCGCTGCGCGGCCCGGTCATCCACAGAAAGCTCTCCCACGGCACCCGCTCACACGACGGCGAGCGCCTGATCGAGCGCACCCTCTCCGCCTCGGTCACCTGCCGCCTGCAGGGCCGCTCGCTGTTCGCCTACCTGGCCGACCTGCTCACCAGCCACGGCAGCGGTCAGCCGCTCCCCACGCTTACCTGAGCAAGGGGACTGAACGGTTACCCTTTCTCCGGCGCAAGGTCGTGCTGCGTCCCTGAGCGGACTCCGTCGCCGACCGCCATCCCCGCTGACCTAAGATGCCCGTCGCGCGCCGCGCAGTCGGCGTCCAGCCAGCGATTCCAGGAGAACCGACCCATGCCCGAAGCCGTGATCGTCGACGCCGTCCGGACCCCGATCGGACGCGCCTTCAAGGGCTCGCTCACGCAGGTCCGCCCCGACGACCTCGGCGCCCACGTGATCGACCAGCTGCTCGAGCGCAACCCGGACGTCCAGCCCGAGGATGTCGAGGACCTGATCTGCGGCTGCGGCCTACCCCAGGGCGAGCAGAGCTACAACATCGCTCGCCTCATCGGCCTGCTCTCGCACCTGCCCGACACGACCACCGCCACCACCGTCCACCGCTACTGCGCCTCGAGCCTCCAGGCCATTCGGATCGCCGCCCACGCGGTCAAGGCCGGCGAGGGCCACACCTTCATCGCCGCCGGAGTCGAGCACGTCTCGCGTGTGGGGCCGTGGAGCGAGGACGGACTGCCCCAGCTCATGGGCGCGATCATCGCCAACGCCCCCGACGAGGTCAAGGGCCAGATCCCGAGGCCGGAGTTCAAGAACGAGAAGATCGACGGCCGCGAGGGGCGCACCGACGCCTACATCTCGATGGGCGACACCGCGGAGAACGTGGCCGACCGCTACGCCGTGGCCCGCGAGGACATGGACCGCTACGCCCAGCGCTCGCAGGAGCGCGCGGTCGAGGCGCGGGACTCCGGCTTCTTCGACCGCGAGATCGTCGCCGTCGAACTGCCCGACGGCGGCAGCGTGGACAAGGACGACGGCCCGCGCGCCGACTCGACGCTCGAGCGACTCCAGAGCCTCAAGCCGGTATTCCGCGAGGAGGGTCGCGTGACCGCGGGCAACTCGTGCCCGCTCAACGACGGCGCGGCGGCGCTGCTCGTGATGTCGCAGGAGCGGGCGAACGAGCTCGGGTTGAAGCCGCGGGCGAGAATCGTCGCCTCGGCCACCAGCGGGCTCGAGCCCGAGATCATGGGCGTCGCCCCGATCGGCGCCATCAGGAAGGTGCTCGAGCGGGCCGGCATGTCGATCGGCGACGTCGACATCGTCGAGCTCAACGAGGCCTTCGCCGCCCAGGTCATCCCGATCGCCGAGGAGCTCGGGATCGACTACGACAAGCTCAACCCCCACGGCGGCGCGATCGCCCTCGGCCACCCGTTCGGGATGACTGGGGCGCGAATCATGACCACGCTGCTGAACGGGCTCGAGTCGAGCGACGGCCAGATCGGCCTCGAGACCATGTGCGTGGCCGGCGGCCAGGGGATGGCGATGGTGGTGGAGCGGCTGAACTAGTCGCTCTCCTGCGTCCCCGGCCGCCTGCACCTCCGGCCCCCGCCTCCGTGGCAAAGCCCCGCGTCCCACCGCCCTCCCCACGTCGAAGGGCGCCGGTCATCGCGGCCCCCTGTCGAGGTCGCGCGCCGCGTTCGCCTAACTCGCGGCAACCTCCTCCGCCAACCGGTCGATCCCGATCGCCACTCCTCATGCGCGACTCGGTACCCGAGTAGTTCCGCGAGCGTCGAACTGAGCGCCGAGCCGACGATCTCGGCTGCGAGCGTCCCTTCCGAGGCCAGGGATCGTGGGCTCGGCCGACGACCGTACTGCCCGGTGAGCAGGCACGCCCGGCTCGCCGAGCAGGTCGGGGCGGCGCAGAAGGCCTTGCGAAAGAGGAGTCCCTGGTCGGCCAGGCGCTGGATGTTCGGGGTGGGGATCGAGTAGCCGTTAGGGCTGAACGTAGCGTCCGGTGTCGTGCGAGTGCATGTAGACGATGTTCGGCCCGTCGCTCATAGGTCAACCTCCCTCTCATCTGAGGTCCTGAGAGAGGGAGAGCCCGACCGAAGGGAGGGCGTTCGCTCACACTTCGGGCTCCAGAGAGAGGCTGACCACCGCCGGGAGAGCGCCAACGTCGCTTGCCGCGCAGACGGCCCGCGTGAGACCAGCGCCTCCCGGCGGTGTGAGGCACCCAAAGCGGCGACAGGGCGTCGCCCCACCGAGGGCCTGCCTATGAGCATCCGCAAAGGTACCTTCTGGTCGGCCCGGACAGCACCAACCTCAATCGAGGAGGATCCCCGATGGGAGCCTATGCAGGAGTGGACTGGGCGAGTGAGGCACACGCAGCGTGCGTCGTCGACGAGACCGGACGCGTCACCGTCGAGCGCGTCGTTGGCCACGACGAGCGTGGTGTCGCCGAGCTGTGCGACCTGCTGGTCGGCGAGGGTGTGCAGCGGGTGGCGCTCGAGCGCCCCGACGGCGTGCTCGTCGAGCGCCTCGTGGACGCCGGTCTCGTCGTCCTCGCCATCCACCCCAACCAGGTCAGGGCCGCCCGCGAGCGCTATACCGTCGCCCGCACGAAGTCCGACCGCCTCGACGCCTTCGTCCTCGGCGAGCTGGCCCGCACCGATGCCCATCGCTTCCGGGCCCTGCGTCCCGACTCGGACGAGACCAAGGCGCTGCGGGCGCTGACGCGCGCCCGCGAGGACCTCGTCGCCGCGCGCGTGCGCTTGGCCAACGAGCTGCGTGCGGAGCTCGAGCGCTTCTGGCCGGGGGCGGCGCGCATCTTCAGCGAGGTCGACTCGCCGATCGCCCTTGCCTTCTGCGAGCGCTATCCGAGCCCGGCCGACGCCCGCGGGCTCGGCGAGCGGCGCCTCGAGGGCTTCCTCGCCCGCGAGCGCTACTGCGGTCGGCGCTCGGCGGGCGAGCTGCTCAGCCGGCTGCGCCAGGCGGCGAGGGGCACGGTCGGGCGAGGCGGAGGTCGAGGCCCGTCGCAGCGTGGTGCTGGCCCTCGTCGCGGCGCTGCGGCCGCTCGTCGAGCAGATCGGACGACTCTCCTCGCAGATCGCCGGGGCCGTGCGCGCTCACGTCGACGGTGAGATCTTCCTGTCGCTGTTTCGCGACCCGAGGTCCACCGTCACCGCGGCCCGCCTCGCCGCCGAGATCGGTGACTGTCGAGGGCGCTACCCCGACGCCGAGGCCCTGGCCGCCGACGCCGGCATGAGCCCGGTCGCGATCGAGTCGGGCAAGCGCAAGGTCGCCGGCTTTCGTCGTGGCTGCGATCACCGGCTGCGCGACGCCGTGGCCTGCCTGGCCGACGCGACGCGCCACCACCATCCTTGGGCGCGGCAGGTCTACGCCAAGGCCCGCGCTCGTGGCTGCGACCATCCACACGCC
>JACCTJ010000348.1 GCA_013812485.1 Thermoleophilaceae bacterium | reverse complement strand
CGCGCCATCCGCACGAGGGCGAGCCCCGCGGCGACCGCCTGCGCGGCCGCAAAGACGGCGCGCCCCGCGCTCAGGGCGAGGGCGAGGGCGAGGAGCGGGCGTCCTGACGGGCCTGGTCGACGTCCTCCTGAAGCTGCTGGACGTCCTGGCCCAGGTCCTCGAGCTCCTGCTGAGTTCCCTCGTCGGGCTGGCCGGCGTCCGCCACCTGGCTCTCGAGGTCGTCGACGCGGCTCGAGAGCGACTCCGCCGAGTCCTGGGCCTCGAGGCCGGCGTCGCGCGCGGCCTCGGTCTGGTTGCGGAGCTCGCCCACGTCGTCCTGAAGGTCGCGCACGGCCGAGCGTGAGGCCCCGGGGCGTCCGCGGCCGTCGTCGTTGGACTGCGTGGCGAGGGCGACGGCCGCCGCGGCGGCGGCCAGAAAGGCCACGAAGGTCGCGAAGTACGCCCAGCGACGGGCGGCCTGAAGACGCTCGCCGAGCTCGATCCGCTCGAGTTCGGCGTCCTCCTCCTCGGGGGTGAGCGGCCGGCCTCGCCGGGGGGGTGGAACGGAGCGCTCCATAGCGACCCGAGGATACGCCAGGACTCGGCGCCCAGCGGCACCCGGTCGGCGGGCTGCCCCCGCCCGCGACGCCGGTAGCCTGGGCGACGATGATCGAGCTCCGCGACACAGTCCTCGGCAACGGCCTCCCGCTCGTCCAGCTCGCGATGCCGGGCACCCGCGCCGTGACCCTGCTCGTGGCCTTCGACGCCGGCGCCCGCACCGAGCGCGCCGAGGAGAACGGCATGGCCCACTTCCTCGAGCACCTCGTGTTCAAGGGCGGCGAGAAGTACGCGACCTACCGCGACGTCAACGAGACCGCGGAGCGGCTCGGCGCCCAGCTCAACGCCTACACCTCGCACGATGTCGTGGCCTTCCACGTGACCTGCCGCGCCGAGGCGGTCATGAACGCCGCCGACCTGCTGACCGACTTCGTGGCCAACGCCCGCGTCGCCGGCGACGAGCTCGACCGCGAGCGCGGCGTGGTCATCCAGGAGATCAACCGTTCTGAGGACCAGCCCGCCAGCGTGGCCAGCAAGCTGCTCGACCGTGCCGCCTTCGGTGAGCATCCGCTCGGCCGCCCGGTGCTCGGGCCGGCCGAGCATCTCGAGAGCTTCAGCCGCGAGGCCGTCGTCGCCTTCCGCGAGCGCCGCTGGGCTCCCGGTCGCGGGGGCGCGTTCGTCGCCGGCGATCTCTCGAGCGTCGAGCCCGACCGGCTCGGCGATCTCTTCGACCGCTTCCCAGCGCGCGCCGAGCAGAACGGCGTCGAGCCCGCGCCGGACTTCGAGCGCCGGATCCTCGTCACCGAGCGCGAGACCAACCAGTCGCACCTGCGCCTGCACTGGCGCACTTCGATCGACCCGGCCGACCTCGCCCAGCGCGCGGCGCTCGGCGTGTACTCGACGCTGCTCGGCGGCTCGATGGGCTCGCGCCTGTTCGACGAGATCCGGGAGCAGCGCGGCCTCTGCTACGCCATCCGCTCGTACTCGTGGGCCCACGCCGACGCCTCCAGCCTCGAGGTCGCCTCGGGTCTCGACTCCTCGAAGTGCGAGGAGGCCTACCGGCGCATTCGCGAGATCGTCGCCGATCTGGCCGAGAACGGGCCCCGCGAAGAGGAGATCGAGCGGGCGCGCGCCTACGCCGCGGGCTCGACCGTGCTCGCGCTCGAGGGCACGAACGCGGTGGCGCGGCGGGCGGCCTCGCAGAAGGTCGCCTTCGGCGAGATCTCCTCGCCCGAGGACGCGATCGGGGCGCTCGACGGAGTCACCGCGGACGAGGTGCGCGAGATCGCCCGCGGGGTGGTGGGTCCGCCGACCGTCGCCTGCGTCGGCCCGCATGCGGCGGACGACTTCGAGTAGCGGCGGCTCGAGGCTCGCGGTCGGGCGCTGACGATGGCGGACGACCCCTCCGCGGACTCACCGGCCGACGCGGACGTGAGGGAGTGGTCGGACGAAACGGTGCGTATCCAGACCTACGACCCGGAGTGGCCGAGGCGCTTCGAGCAGGAGCGCGACGCGCTCGAGCGGGCGATCGGGGACTGGGCCACGGGCGGCATCCACCACGTCGGCAGCACGGCCGTCCCCCGGCTCGACGCCAAGCCGGTCGTCGACATCCTCGTCGGCGTCCACGATCTGGGCTCCTCGCGATCCAGCTTCGGGCCGTTGGCGAGGCTCGGCTACCTCTACGCGCCGTACCGGTCGGACGAGATGCACTGGTTCTGCAAGCCTCATCCGAGCCGGCGAACCCACCATCTGCACCTCGTGCCGACCGACTCCCGACGCTTCCGCGACGAGCTCGACTTTCGCGACCGGCTGCGAGCCGAGCCCGCGCTCGCCGGCGCGTACGCTGCGCTCAAGCGGCGCCTCGCACTCCGCTTCGAGCACGATCGCGAGACGTACACGCAAGAGAAGGGTGAGTTCCTCCGCAGCGTCCTCCGACGTGAATGCGTCTAACGGCGCGCCCGAGCAGCCGTGTCTACGGCGTGGCGCCTCGGCTCGCCGCGGTCGGCGACGAGCACGGCGAGGTCGCGGTCCCTCCACACGATCGAGGCGACGAAGCCTGCGGCGCGCAGCCAAGCGAGCTGCGCGGCTGCGGCGCTCGGCCGATCGTAGGTCGGATCGGTCGGCGTGACGGCGTCCTCCGCGCGCTCGGGGAGCACGACGTCCGCGAGCACGAACCGCCCGCCCGGGCGCAGGCGGTCGTGAAGCTGCGCGAAGAGCCGTGCCTTTCCGGCTTCGTCGAGATGGTGGACCGCGAGCGCCGAGACGACGAGGTCGAACGGCCCGGGCGGCGGCGGGTCCTCGAGTCGTCGGAGCTCGAAGCGCGCGGAGGGCCGGTCGAGGGCCTGCTCGGCCGCAGCGAGCATGGCGCGGCTCTCGTCCACCGCGACGACGCGTGCGTTCGGGTATTCGTCCAGCACGCGGCGGGCGGTCTCGCCCGTCCCCACGCCGAGATCGAGGATCGATCCGACAACGAGGCCGCGCGTCGCGGTCGCCAGCTCGTCCTGAAGGCGGTCGTACTCCGGGATCTCGGTCCGGATGAAGTCGCGGTACGCCTCAGGGTCCCAGCGGTCGGGGTCCATGCGCGGAGTATGGGGGTGACGCGGTCCGCCCACCCGCAGCGACGCCGCCCGTGTAGGGCGGACCGCCGACGGGTAGCCCAAACGCCGAACGCCAACCCCGGGGGGTCCCTGGTCGAGGGGCTGAGAGGGCGCTTCCTAGCGTCGACCCGCCGAACCTGATCTGGGTCATGCCAGCGAAGGGAGGACGAGATGACGCAGTCCACCGCGCCGACCACCGGCTCCGTTGCTCCAAGTGATCGGCCGCGATCTCGGGTGGCCTCGCACTTGAGCGACGACCTGCGCGCGGGCGCGGCCGAGGTCTGGGACGCCCAGCACGAGCATCCGTTCGTGCGCGGGATCGGCGACGCAACGCTCGACTCAGAGCGCTTCAACCTCTGG
>JACCTJ010000079.1 GCA_013812485.1 Thermoleophilaceae bacterium | reverse complement strand
CCAAAGGCGAGCGCCAGGGCACGAATGCCGGCTGCGCTCTGGCTGCGCTCGGGGTGGCTCTCGAGGCCTGCCTGACCTCACCCAAGGTGCGAGCGGTCGAGACCGCTCGCCGTGCCGGCGAGGCGCTTGGCCTCGAGCCGGTGACCGAGCCGCGGCTCTCGGGTGGCCCGTTCGACCCGAAAGAGGTCGCCGCCGACTGGGAGGACGTCCTCCTCGTCGGCCACGACCCGGACTTCTCGACCGCCGTCCATGACCTCACGGGCGCCCAGGTGCGGCTGTCCAAGGGGGGGTTGGCCGGCGTCGATCGAGGTGAGCTGCGCGTTCTGCTGGGGCCGTCCGAGCTCGCGGCGATCGTCGGATAGCGAGCGCGTCATGGTCTACGCCTGCATCGACATCGGGAGCAACACCACCCGGCTGCTCGTGGCCGAGTGCCGGGACGGCAAGCTTCGCGAGCTCGCCACCCAGCGCGCGTTCACCCGCATCGGCAAGGTGGTGAGCGCCCACGGCCACCTTCCCGCGGAGAACGTCGTCGAGACTACCGAGGTCGTCGCTCAGCAGGCGCGAAGCGCCCGCGAGCTCGGGGCCCGAGACGTCGCTGTGGTGGCGACCGCCGCGGTGCGGGAGGCGACGAACCAACGCGAGCTAATCGAGGCCGTTGGGCTGGCCACCGGCCTTGACATCGAGGTCCTGTCCGACGAGGAGGAGGCACGGCTCGCCTTCGTCGGCGCGACGAAGACGCTGCCCACGCCGGTCTCAGGCGTTGTCGCCGTCATCGACATCGGCGGCGGCTCCACGGAGGTGGCGGTCGGCACGCTGGCCGGCGGGGTCTCGTGGTGGAATTCGGTCGCGATCGGATCGGGGATGCTCAGCGACGCCCACCTGCACTCCGACCCGCCGACGCCCGATGAGCTGCGCGCCGCCCGCGACGCCGTCAGCCTGGCCTTCGAGGGGCTTGCGCCGCCGCCCTCCGAGCGGTCGGTCGCCGTGGGCGGGAGCGCTCGCTCTGTACGCAAGCTGGTCGGGCAGGAGCTGAGCTCGGGCACCGTCGCCCGCGCTCTCGCCCTGCTGGCCTCGACGCCGGCCGAGGCCGTGGCCGAGCGCTTCGACGTCGCGCCCGAGCGTGCTCCGCTGCTGCCCGCCGGTGCGCTCATCCTCGACGAGCTGCTGCGCCGTCTCGGTCCGCGCATCGCCGTCGGACAGGGGGGCGTGCGAGAGGGGATCATCATCGAGATCGAAGGAGGCCGGCGTGCGCCGAGCGGCGCCCCCTCGAGCGGGCTCGACGGCGCGAGGCCGCTCGCCTCGGTGACCTCGAGCGAGCCGTGAGTGACGAGGCCATCATCGCCGAGCGCGCCTTCGAGGAGGAGGAGCGCAACACCGGCTCCCCCACCTCGGACGGCTGCGACGAGCAGATGACCTCGGTTGTCGAGGAGGTCGAGGAGCGCCCGGAGCTGTTCGCCAACCGCGAGATCTCGTGGGTCGACTTCAACGATCGGGTGCTTCAGCTCGCCGAGGACGACCGCGTCCCGCTGCTCGAGCGGGTCAAGTTCCTGGCCATCTACAGCGGGAACCTCGACGAGTTCTTCATGGTCCGGGTCGCGGGCCTGCACGACCAGGTCGACGCCGGCATCGACGCCCGCGGCCCCGACGGGCTTTCGGCCGCGGATGCGCTTGAGGCGGTCACCGAGCGAAGTCGGGACCTGACGGTCCGCCAGGCGCACCAGTTCGAGCAGAAGGTGCGCCCGGCCCTGGCCGAGGCAGGCATCGAGATCATCTCCTGCGCCGAGTGCTCCGACGCCGACCTCGAGCAGCTCGACCGCCACTTCCGCGAGCAGATCCTGCCCGTGCTGACGCCGCTGGCCGTCGGCCCGGGCCGGCCATTCCCCTACATCTCCAGCCTCTCGTTGAGCCTCGGGGTCTGGATGCGCGACCCCGACAGCGGCGGCGAGGTGTTCTCGCGCGTGAAGGTGCCCAAGGAGGTCCTGCCCCGGTTCGTGGCCATCGGCGACGGCAAGTTCATTCCGCTGGAGAGCGCGATGGCCCGCCACATCGACGCCCTCTTCCCGGGCATGGAGATCCTTCACCATGACGTCTTCCGCGTGGTCCGCGACGCCGACTTCACGGTCTCCGACGACGCCGACGACCTGCTGCGTGCGGTCGAGAACGAGCTGCGCCGGCGACGCTTCGGTGAGGTCGTGCGGCTCGAGGTCGGTGCGAGCATCAACTCAGACCTGCGACGGCGCCTGGTGGACTGGCTGGGGCTCGAGGAAGAGCAGGTCTTCGACGTCGAAGGGCTGCTCGACCTGAGCGACCTGTGGCAGATCTACGGGCTCGAGGGCCACTCCGATCTGCGCGACCCGCCGTGGAGCCCGGTGACGCCGCGCGCCTTCGCGGCGGACGGCGACCAGAAGGCCGACCTCTTCGCCAGCATCCGCGAGCACGATCTGCTCGTCCATCACCCTTACGACTCCTTCTCCGGAAGCGTGGAGCGGCTGGTCGAGCAGGCGGTCGACGACCCCGATGTGCTGGCCATCAAGCTGACGGTCTACCGGACCTCCGACGACTCTTCACTGGTCCCGTCGCTGATCGAGGCCGCCGAGCGCGGCAAGCAGGCGGTGTGCCTGGTCGAGCTCACGGCCCGCTTCGACGAGCGGCGCAACATCGAGTGGGCGCGCGCCCTCGAGGAGGCCGGCGCGCACGTCGTCCACGGCCTGCCTGGGCTCAAGACCCACGCCAAAGCGCTGGTGATCGTGCGCCGGGAACGGCAGGGCGTGCGCCGCTACGTGCACGTGGGTACGGGCAACTACGACGCCAAGACCTCACGCATCTACGAGGACGTCGGCCTGTTCACGGCCGACCCCGAGATCACCTCCGACGTCGCTGAGCTCTTCAACTCGCTCACCGGCTACGGGCGCGAGCGGCAGTACCAGCAGGTGGT
>JACCTJ010000344.1 GCA_013812485.1 Thermoleophilaceae bacterium | reverse complement strand
AGCAGCGCGGCGGCCACCCCGTCGCCCGAGGCGACGAACCCGGTGTCGATGATGTGGCCGGACTGCTCGCCGCCGAGCGCCCAGCCGCGGCGGACGAGCTCGAGCAGGACGTTTCGGTCCCCCACGGCTGTGGTGGCGACCTGGACCCCGGCCGCCTCCATGGCGCGATGGAAGCCGTAGTTGGTCATGACCGTGACCGCCACCCCGTTGCCCGCGAGGCGACCCTCGGCCCGCAGGTGCAGCGCGGCGAGGGCGATCAGCTCGTCGCCGTCCACGACCTCGCCGCGGCGGTCGGCGGCGAGCACTCGGTCGGCGTCGCCGTCGAAGGCGAACCCGGCGTGGAAGCCGCCGGCCGCGACCCGCTCGCCCAGGGCCTCGACGTGGGTCGAGCCACAGCCGGCGTTGATGTTGCGCCCGTCGGGAGCATCAGCGAGGACCTCGATCTCGGCGCCGAGACGACGGAAGATCTCGGGGCCGAGGCGGTGAGCGGCGCCGTTGGCGCAGTCGAGCAGGATCCTCCGGCCGGAGAGGTCGAGCCGCGCGAAGCGCGTCTCGAGCGCGCGCAGGTAGTCGGCGGCGGCGCCGTGCAGCGGCTCGACGCGGCCCGGCGATGGCGCGCTCGGCCCGCTGCGGCGACTCGCCCCGGCGCGAACGGCGGCCTCGATTCGCGCCTCGGCCTCGTCGGAGAGCTTCATCCCGTCGGCGCCGAAGAACTTGATGCCATTGTCGCCGTAGGGGTTGTGCGAGGCCGACACCACAGCGCCGAGGTCGAGGCCGAGGAGGGTGACGAGGAGGGCGCAGGCGGGCGTCGGGAGCACACCGCCGAGCAGGGCGTGACCGCCGCCGGCCGCGATCCCCGCGGACAGGGCGCCCTCGAGCATCGGGCCCGACTCGCGCGTGTCCCGGACCACGAGGACGCGGGGCGCCGCCCTGTCGGTGACGCTCACGACGGCGCGCCCGAGCGCGAGCGCGAGCTCGGGCGTGATCAGCTCACCGACCGGGCCCCGCACCCCGTCGGTGCCGAACAGGCGCCGGACCGCCGGATCGCCCTCGAGCCGGCGCTCCGCCGGCGGCGCAACGCTCGCCCCGCTCACCAGGTGGACTAGCGCTTCGAGAACTGCGGCCGCTTGCGTGCCTTCTTGAGCCCCGCCTTCTTGCGCTCCTTGGCCCGCGCATCGCGGGTCAGGAAGCCGTGGCGCTTGAGCTCGCCGCGCAGGGCGGGGTCGGCCTCGACGAGGGCCCGGGCGATCCCGTGGCGCAGCGCGCCCGCTTGAGAGGAGACGCCGCCCCCGTGCAGCCGGGCTACGACGTCCATGCGGTCCTCGAAGCCCGTTCTCTGCAGCGGCTGGCGCGCTGCGATCTGGAGCGTCGCACGGGGGAAGAACTGCTCGAGCGAACGCCCGTTGATGGTGTAGGTGCCGCTTCCGGGGCGCAGGATCACGCGGGCCACGGAGGTCTTGCGCTTGCCGGTGGCGCGGTAGCGCGCGTCGGCGCCCAGGTCGAGCACCGCGCGGGGCTCGGGCTCGGGCGCCTCGCGATCGGTCGGCTCGGACGCCGCGTCTGGGTCACCGGCGGCCGCCGCCTCCGCCTCGAGCTCGGCCTCGGGGTCTGTCTCGGCGTAGCGCGAGTAGTCGGGCTCGTCGGTGGTCGGCGGCTGTTCGAGCACGAGGTCGGGCTCGAGATGGGCTCCGGGAATCGACTCCTCGGCGGTTGGGCGGTCGCCCGCGCCACTGCGGCTGCTCTCCGGACGCGCGGGCTCGGAGGGCTCCGGTGTCGTCTCCGCGGCCGCGACGTCCTCGGGATCCTCGACCGGCAGCGGCGGGGGCGCCTGATCGGGAACGGCCGACTGCGGACGCTCGGGCTCGGAGTCCGCGACGGACTCGGTTGGGGGCGTCGAGCCCTCGCCGGCCTCCGCCGCGGGCGTCGAGCCCTCGCCCTCGCCCGTCTCGCTCCCGGCCGTCGCGGGCTCCTCGCCGCCCTCCGGCTCCGCCCTGACGTCCTCGTCCGCTTCCGCTTCCGCCGCACGGCCGGTCTCGACCTCGACCTCCTTCTCAGAAGGCGCGGCGTCGGCCGGCCGCTCCTCCTCGTTCGGCTGGTCGGGACGTTCGGCGTCGATCATCGGGTCTCGATCTCCATCGGTTGCGGCTGCTGGGCGACGTGGGGGTGTTCCGGCCCGGCGTAGATCTTGAGCTTGCGTAGCTGCTGGCGGGCGAGGCGGCTGCGCGGCAGCATCCCCTTGACCGCGAGACGGATGATCTCCTCGGGTCGGCGCGCCTGCATCTCGGCGAAGGTGCGCACGCGCAGGCCGCCGGGGTAGCCGGAGTGGCGGTAGTAGCGCTTCTGCTGGCGCTTCTTGCCGGTGACCTCGATCTTCTCGGCGTTGACCACGATCACGAAGTCGCCGGTGTCGCAGTGCGGCGTGTACTCGGGCTTGCGCTTTCCGCGCAGGGCGTCGGCGATCCGCGTCGCCAGCCGGCCGAGTGTGTGGCCCGTCGCGTCGACGACGATCCAGTGGCGCTCGCGGTTGGCAGGGGTGGCTACGAAGGTCTTCATCTCAGTGGAGTGGGCGCAGGCGCGTCAAGGGAGACGCCCCGTGCGCCGCGCGGCCGCCTATGTTGGCAGAGTCGCGGGCGAGCGTCCATCGGCGGGGTGGCGCGCCCCCGCTACTCCCACTCGATCGTCCCCGGCGGCTTCGAAGTGATGTCGAGCACGACCCGGTTGACCGCCGGCAGCTCATTCACCATCCGCGCGGCGATCCGCTCCAGCAGCTCGTGCGGAAGCCGCGCCCAGTCCGCGGTCATGGCGTCGTCGCTGGTGACCGCGCGAATCGCGATCACGTGCCCGTAGGTGCGCTCGTCGCCCTGGACGCCGACCGTGCGCAGGTCGGCCGGAAGGACGCAGAACGACTGCCAAAGCTCGCGGTAGAGTCCGGCGGCGCGGATCTCCTCCT
>JACCTJ010000334.1 GCA_013812485.1 Thermoleophilaceae bacterium | reverse complement strand
GAGCAGGCCCACGCCGAGCGTGCGCGGGTGCTCGACGCGGCCTACGCCGCCACGCCCGAGCGCTTCATCCGCCGCGCGCCGACGATCAACAAGCCCGACATCAAGGAGGCTGCTCACTAAATTCTCGACCAAACTGTCTCAACGGGCTTGACAGGCTCCGCGCGCCGGGCCAGTCTTGGGTTCGCGGCGGGATGCTCGGGTCGCTGGAAGAGGCAGGGAGAGCCCGGTTGCTCGGAGCGAGACCTGCACCTCGCCGGCGTCGACCACCGACTCCGACGTCAGGCCGCTAACCCTCGCGACTCACGCGACCGACACCGAGATTCGCGCGACGATCGTGCGCGCGACGAAGGGTGTGCGCACCAGCCAAGTGGCAGCGCGACTGTCTAGGAACGAGCTACCAATTGAGCTACCAATCTGAGCAAAACTCAGCCGACCCGAGCGAACGGAAATGGCTCTGCAGTGCGCAATCTGACCCCACCTTCCCCGGGGGCTCCTGGTTGTGGTCCAGGCGGTCGTGGGTTCGAGTCCCATCGCTCACCCTGGACGAAAGCCCCGCTCAAGAGGCTGTCGCGCAAACCTCCGGCGAGCTCCCTGGATCCGTTCTAAGGGTGGGCTCCGAAAAGCTCCGAGTCGTCCGCCGCGTACCGCCCGCCGCGCGCGACATCGCGCCGCTCCGCCGCTCTGGCACCGCTTCTGCGAGTGCGCAGCGCCTTTCGCGAGACGCCTTTGTGCAACAGCCTCACAAGCGGGGCTTCGCTTCGTCCCGAAGCGGGCCAGAGCCGCTCGCCCACCACAGCGTTGCGCGTCTCGAGAGCTGGCCGTGTTGCGTCGCCCGGCGGTCGTGCGTTCGAGTCCCATCGGTTGCTCCTGCGCGTGCCCGCCATGCGGTGGTGACTACCGGCGCCCCACCACCACCCGCTCCGCCCCGGTGAAGTCGCGTCGGGTCGTGACCTCGCGAAAGCCGGCGGCCCGCAGCATCTCGCCGACCTCCGGGGCATGGGCATCTCCGACCTCGAGGGCCAGCCACGGCACCTTGGACGCCTGCCCGATCAGCCGGCGGACGATGTCGAGCCCGTCGAGGCCACCTCGAAACGCCCCCGGCGGCTCGTGGACGATCAGCTCGCGGGCGAGCTCCGGCTCGTCGGGCTCGGCGATGTAGGGAGCGTTGGCCAGCACGGCATCCCAGGGTCCCGGTGCGCCGCCCAGGAGGTCAGACTCGATCCAGGAGACCTCGAGTCCCAATCGATCTCCGTTCTCGCGGGCCACGGCGAGGGCGTCGGGCGAGATGTCGGCCCCGCTCACCCGCAGGTCGGGGCGCTCGCGCGCCAGCGCGAGAGCGACGGCCCCCGAGCCCGTGCAGAGATCGAGGACGTGGGCGCCTCGGGGAGCGACGAGTCCCGCCTCGACGAGCGCGCCGGTATGGGGACGAGGCACGAGCACCCGAGAGTCGACCCGCAGCGCGAGGCCCCGGAAGGTCTGCCGGCCGAGGATGTAGGCGAGGGGCTCCCGGGCGGCCCGGCGGGCGACGAGGGCCTCGAAGCGCTCGAGCGCGCCGTCTCCCGCCGCCGCGGCGCTCTCGGCGGCCAGGGCCTCCGCGTCCGCCGTCGCGCTCGGGCAGCCTGCCGCGGCGAGCCGGCGTACGGCGGGGAGCACGGCCGAGGCGAGCCGGGGTCCGGTCGTCATGCTCATCCGCGGGTACGCTAACGGTCCGCCGAGGGGTTTCTACCCTAGCCCTCGCCACCTGGACCCTCCTCCGCGATGACCGCCTCGAACTACGATCCGGCCGCGTACGGCGAGCAGATCGCCGCCGACTACGACGCGCTGTACAGCGCCATCCCCGACACCGAGCGGGCGGTGACGTGCCTGGCCGAGCTCGCCGGCCGGGGTCGGGTGCTCGAGATGGGGATCGGGACGGGTCGTCTCGCCCTTCCGCTGCGCGCCCGCGGCGTCGAGGTCCACGGGATCGAGGCCTCTCCGGCGATGGTGGAGGAGCTGCGCAAGCTTCCCGGGGGCGACGAGATCCCCGTGGCCGTGGGCTCGTTCGCCGACACGGAGCTCCCCGGAGAGCGATTCTCGGTCGTCGTCCTCGCCCTCCACACGATCTTCGGGCTGCCCACCCAGGACGAGAAGATCCGCTGCTTCGCCAACGCAAGGCGGCATCTCGCCGACGGCGGCGTGTTCGTCGTCGAGGCGACGATCCTCGATGTCGGTGCCTTCCGACACGGCCAGGCCGTGGTCCCTCGCTTCACGAGCGCCGGGCGGGTCGAGCTGCAGATCCTGCGCTACGACTCCTCCACGCAGACCGTGGAGACGACCAACGTTCACCTCTCGAACGACGGCGTGCGCCTGAACGGCTTCACCAACGCCTACGCCTCGCCCCAGGAGCTCGACCTCATCGCCCGCCTCGGCGGCCTGCGCCTGCGTGAGCGCTGGGGCGCCTGGACCCGCGAGCCGTTCACCGCGGCCTCGGCTCGCCACGTCTCCGTCTACACGCGTCCCGCGTGATGCCTCGCCCTGCTGCGCTCGCGCTCGCCGCCATGATCGCGGCGATCGGCGGCTGCGGCGCCGAGACCGAGGACGATCCCGAGGCGGTGATCCGCGGCTGGAGCCGCGCGGTGAACGCCGGCGACTACGATCGCGCCGGCGCCTTCTTCGCCCCGAACGCCGTGGTCCAGCAGGTCGACGAGGTGCGCCTGCGCGGACCCGCCGACGGCGCCCGGTTCAGCGCCTCGCTCCCCTGCCGCGCCGACGTGACGCGGGTCGTTGCCGAGCAGCGCAGCTCGCTAGCCAGCTTCCGCCTCCGCAACGGACGGAGCCCGTGCAGCGGCGCGGCCGAGGTCCGCTTCGCGGTCCGTGAGGGCAAGCTCACCGAGTGGCGTCAGCTCCCCCCGCCGCCCCCCGCCCGCGGGCTACGGACGTTCTTCCCGACCCCACCGATGAGCCCGGGCTCGGGGTCCGTGCATGGCCCCGCGACCTGACACCGCCGCCACCGACGCCGACGCCGCGCGGCCCGCCCGTGCGACCTCCCTGACCGCCTACCCGGACGGTCCCGTGGTGCTGCGCGGACCGTTCCGCCTGGTCGATGCGGCCGGCGTCGAGGTCGGAACCCATCGCCGGGCGGTGGCGCTCTGTCGCTGCGGGCACTCCCGTCTCGGGCCGCTCTGCGACGGCACTCACCGCAGCATCGGTTTTCGAGCGCCCGGCGGCCCGCCGCAAGCTGTGGGACCTCGGGTGACGGTGCCGCTCTGCGCCGAGGACGGCTGACAGGTTCCCCGGGTCAGGCGGCCCCGGAAGCGACGAGGCCTTCCCGCAGCGACGTCTCGGCGCCCCGCCAGCAGTCGAGCAGGTGTTCGGCGAAGCGCGCCTCGACGGCCAGAAGCGCGCGGGCACCGAACACGATCTGGGGACCGAGCTCCGGCTCTTCGAGGGCCAGTGCGCCGGCCACGTCGTTCACGGCGATGGCGTCGTGGAGCGCGTCGGCCTCGACGTGCTCGTCGTAGAAGGCGGTGACCGCGGTACCGAGCCCGAGGCGCCGCAGGCCGTTTGCGTAGCGGCGGTTGGCGTCGGACGATGTCATCTCGATCAGGGCCAGGTGACCGACGCTCGCCCCGCGCCAGCGCCGGTGCAGGCCGAGCAGCGAGGCCAGGTTCGCGGTGGCGAGCGTGACCCCGGGGATGAGGTCGAGGTAGGCCCCGGGCCGGCCGTCGAGCTCGAGAGCCTCCATGGCCTCGCAGTAGAGGGTCTGGTGCAGGCGCGCCGCGTCGCCCGCGCCGTACTCGTCGAACTGGACCTCGACGAGCGCGGTCTTCGGCCCGCCCCGCAGGCGAGGGATCAGCCACGAATGGGGATCGGCCTCCTTGAGCTGGTAGGCCGAGCGCTGCACGACGAGCTCGCGAACCTGCTCGAGCGAGGCCGACCGGGCGACGTGCCCGGCGATCGACGGACCGCCGCCGTCGTGCTCGCCGAGCGCGCGCAGGACGGAGGCGACATCGGTGGTCGAGTCGCCGTCGAGCGACGCGGGTGCCTCCACCGCGTCGAGGTCCTCGAGCAGGCTCGCCTCGAAGGCGCGCTCGAGCCGAGCCCGCAGCTCGAGCAGCGAGGGATCCCACTCCCAGGCGTCGTCGACTCCGTCGAGCCCGCCGTAGTGGAGCTCGTAGCAGAGGCAGAGCGACAGGTGGAAGTCCTCGCCCCGGCGCGGGTCGAGCGGTACCGGCGGCGCCGGCGCCCACTCCCCCGGCGAGCCTCCCAGGCGCTCGAGCAGGAACCGGCTCATCTCCCCGCGCGGGGCGGGAAGGCCCACGGGAGCTCGGATGTCGTCGACCACGCGCGTCACGAGATCCCAGTATGCCTGCCTCCCGTGGCGACGATCCGGCGGCGGAGCGCGACGCGCCGTTCGTACCCGGCGTCGCTCGCGCACGACTCCTCGCGGCGTGAGAGCCGCCATCGAAACCGACGGCGGCTCCCGCGCATGACCAAGGCACACTCATCCCAAGTGACGTGTGCCCGTTCGTTCTTCTCCGACGACAGCCGGCTCAAGCCTGGCGTCATCCGCTGACCGCCGTCGCCCGCCTAGGCCGCCACCTCGAGCTCCGCGTCACCCACCCCTCGCCCGCGCCGCGCGCCGCGCGTCAGTACGAACGTCGGTACGAGCGCCGCGAGCACCGTGATCGTCCCGATGGTGAACGCGACCGTGAAGCCCGTCTCGGCCGGCACGGCGGTCCCCGGAATGACGTTGGCCGAGATGATCGTGGCGGCGACCTGCGCGCCGAGGGCGGCCCCGGCTGTGCGCATGATCGTGTTGATCGCGGAGGCGACGCCGGTCTCGCGGGAGCGCGCGTTGTCGACCGCCAGCTTGCCCACCGCGGCCAGAGAGAAGCCGATCCCCACGCCGAGCAGAGCCATCGAGGTGTAGATGTGCCACGGCTCGTCGTGGGCGAGGACGAAGAGGCCGAGGCCCGAGCCCGCCGCGAGAAGCCCGATCCGCAGGGGCACCGCCGCGCCGAGCCGGGAGCCGAGCGAGCCCGCGATCGGGCCGGCAAAGATCATGGCCAGTGACGAGGGCACGAAGAACAGGCCCGACTCGATCGGCGAGGCACCGAAGCCGTAGCCCGCCCGCTCGGCGATTCCGGCCGGCAGTCCGGCCGGCATCTGCACGAAGTTGGGCAGCGAGATGAAGGCCGAGAACATGGCGAAGCCGACCAGGAAGGTGATCGCGTTGGTGGCCGCCATCTTCGGGCGGGCGAGCATGCCCAGGTCGACCATCGGCTCGCGCACGCGCCTCTCGATCACGGCCCACAGGGTGAAGAACAGGGCACTGGCCGCGAGCAGGCCGATGACCCGGGCGGACGACCACCCCCACGCGTTTCCCTGGCTGATCCCGAGCAGGAGCGTCGCGAGCGCGAACGAGAGCGCGGCCGCTCCGGCGTAGTCGGGCTTGGTCGGCGTCAACGTCCGCGACTCGGGCACGTGGCGGGCGATCACCGCGGCGGCCACGAGGACGGGGATTCCTCCGATGAGGAAGAGCCAGTGCCAGTCCAGGTACTCGAGGATGATGCCGCTCGCCACGAGCCCGACGCCTCCGCCGGCGCCGAACACCGAGGAGACGACGCCTATTCCGAGGCCGACCTTCTCGGGCGGGAACTCGTCGCGGATGATGCCGAACGAGAGCGGGAAGACGGCGGCGCCCGCGCCCTGAAGGACGCGGAAGGCGATCAGCGACTCGAGGCTCCACGACACCGCCGCCCCGAGCGCGCCGACCCCGAAGACGACGAGCGAGATCACGAGCAGGCGCTTCTTGCCGTAGGTGTCGCCGAGCTTGCCGAGGACCGGAGTGAGCACCGACGACGAGAGCAGGAAGCCGGTAACGATCCACGCCACGCCGTTCGCGGTCGTGTCGAACTCGCGCTGGAAGAAGGGAAGCGCCGGCACCACGAGCGTCTGCATGAG
>JACCTJ010000320.1 GCA_013812485.1 Thermoleophilaceae bacterium | reverse complement strand
CTTCTACCCGCACGGGCGGTCGGCAAGACCTCGGCCAAGCGCCGACCGGTGGTAAGGTTTCGCCTTGCGCACGGAGGATTGCGATCCTCCGAGGCGGTGGCGGACGACAAGCCCTGCCTGAGATGCCGCCCCCCCCGAGAAGCCTGGAGACAGCTGTGACGACGACCGCCGCCCACGCCATCGACCACAAGGTCGCGGATCTCTCGCTCGCCGCGTTCGGCCGCCGCGAGATCGAGCTCGCCGAGCACGAGATGCCCGGTCTGATGCGAACTCGCGCCGAGTACGCCGACCGCCAGCCGCTCAGCGACGCCCGCATCACCGGCTCGCTGCACATGACCGTCCAGACCGCCGTGCTCATCGAGACCCTCACGGCGCTCGGCGCCGAGGTCCGCTGGGCGAGCTGCAACATCTTCTCGACGCAGGACCACGCCGCGGCCGCCACGGTGGTCGGCCCCGAGGGCACCGCCGAGGAGCCCCAGGGCGTGCCGGTCTTCGCCTGGAAGGGCGAGACGCTCGAGGAGTACTGGTGGTGCGCGGAGCAGGCCCTGCGCTGGCCCGAGGGCGGCCCGAACATGCTCCTCGACGACGGCGGCGACGCCACGCTGCTGCTGCACAAGGGCGCCGAGTACGAGCGCGCCGGCGCGGTCCCGAGCCCAGACTCGACCGACAACGAGGAGATGCAGGTCGTGCTGGGGCTGCTCGGGCGCTCGCTCGAGGAGGACTCTCAGCGCTGGACCCGCATCGGCGAGGGTGTGCTCGGCGTGACCGAGGAGACCACCACCGGCGTCCTGCGCCTTTACCAGATGCAGGAGACCGGCCAGCTCCTGTTCCCGGCGATCAACGTCAACGACTCGGTCACCAAGTCGAAGTTCGACAACCTCTACGGCTGTCGCCATTCGCTGGTGGACGGAATCAACCGTGCCACCGACGTGATGATCGGCGGCAAGGTCGCGGTCGTGCTCGGCTTCGGCGACGTCGGCAAGGGCTGCGCGGGCTCGCTGCGAGGTCAGGGCGCGCGCGTGATCGTCACCGAGATCGACCCGATCTGCGCGCTCCAGGCCGCGATGGAGGGCTACGAGGTCAAGACGCTCGAGGACGTCGTCGAGACCGCCGACATCTTCGTCACGGCCACCGGCAACAAGGACATCATCACCGCCGCGCACATGGAGCGGATGAAGCACCAGGCCATCGTCGGCAACATCGGCCACTTCGACAACGAGATCGACATGGCCGGCGTCGCCCGCATCGACGGCGTCGAGCGGGTCAACATCAAGCCGCAGGTCGACAAGTGGGTCTTCCCGGACGGTCATGCGGTGATCGTCCTCTCCGAGGGCCGTCTGCTCAACCTCGGTAACGCCACCGGCCACCCGAGCTTCGTGATGTCGAACTCGTTCACCAATCAGGTGATCGCCCAGATCGAGCTCTTCACCAAGATCGACGAGTACGAGAAGCGGGTCTACGTGCTGCCCAAGCACCTCGACGAGAGCGTCGCGCGGCTGCATCTCGATGCCCTCGGGGTCAGGCTCACCCAGCTCAGCGAGGAGCAGGCTGCCTACATCGGCGTGCCGGTCGGGGGCCCATACAAGTCGGATCACTACCGCTACTAGCGGGGGCGACCGCGAGTCGGCGGCTTCGCGGCGTCCGCTAGTCTGCGCCGCCGCCCGTGAAAGCGATGGTCCTAGCCGCTGGCCTCGGCACCCGCCTGAAGCCGCTCACCTACGAGCTGCCGAAGCCGATGGTCCCGGTCCTCGACCGGCCGGTCATGGCCCACATCGTCCGCCTGCTCGAGGCTCAGGGCTTCGACGATCTGATCGCCAACCTGCACTGGTTCCCCGACGTCATCAGGGGCTACTTCGGGGATCGGCTCACCTATCGCGACGAGCCGGAGCTGCTCGGGACCGCCGGCGGAGTTCGGGGCGTACGCGACTTCTTCGGCGACGAGCCGGTGGTGGTGATCTCCGGCGACGCGCTCACCGACCTCGACGTCCGTGCGCTCGTGGAGCGGCATCGCGAGGCGGGCGGGATCGCCACCCTGACCGTCAAGCAGGTGCCCGACACGCGCGAGTACGGCGTGGTCATCCACGACGAGGACGGACGCGTGCAGGGCTTCCAGGAGAAGCCCGACCCGGCGGAGGCGCTCTCGGACCTCAGCAACTGCGGCATCTACTGCTTCAGCCCGGAGATCTTCGACTATTTTCCCGACACGGATCCGGTCGACTGGGCGCAGGACGTCTTTCCGGTGCTGCTCGACAACGACGTGCCCTTCCACGTGCACGAGATCGACTCCTACTGGAACGACGTGGGGTCCCTGGCCGAGCTCCGCCAGGGCACCTGGGACGCGCTCGACGGCCACCTGCAGCTCGAGGTGCTCGGGCGCGAGGAGCGCGAGGGGCTGCGCGTCGGCGAGGGCACCGAGCTTCCCGGCGACCTCGAGCTCGAGGAGCCGCCGGCTTGGATCGGCCAGCACTGCGAGCTCGGGGACGGGGTGCGCCTCGTCGGGCCCGTGGCGATCGGCGACGGCTGTCACATCGGCGCCGGCGCCTCCCTGCGCGAGGTCATCCTCCTGCCCGGCACGGTCGTGGCGCCCGGCGAGGTCGTGATCGGCGCGATCGTGGGCCGCTCGGGCCTCGTCGAGAGCCTGCGCCCGCTCTGAGCGGCTTCCGCGCCGGAGCTACCATCGGCCGATGCGCCGCGCCCGGATGTTCCTCACCTACCTCGCCGCCGGTGCCCTGTGCCTGGGCGGAGTCGCCGCCATCCTGGTCTTCGTCACGAGCTCCCGCAACGACGCGGCCGCCGAGCCGCCGGAGCTCCAGCCCGACCTGGTCCAGCGCACGCCCACCGACGTCAGTGTGCGCCGGCGCGCCGGGCGCTTTGCGCTCGGCTTCGAGTCCGCGGTCGAGAACCACGGCTCCGGCCCGCTCATCGTCACCGGCAGCCGCTCCGGCGCCGAGTCCGACATGACCGCTGACCAGGTGATCGAGCGAGCCGACGGCTCACGGGTGTACGAGGGCGACGTCGGGCGCATTCGCTACACGCGCTCGGGCGGCCACGATCATTGGCATTACCTCCGATTCGATCGCTACGAGCTACGGCGCGCCTCCGACCACGCGCTCGCCCGCCCCGACAGGAAGACCGGCTTCTGCCTGGGCGACCGCTACGACCCCGGGCGCGAGCTCGCCGGCAAGGCCGAGGAGCCGG
>JACCTJ010000315.1 GCA_013812485.1 Thermoleophilaceae bacterium | reverse complement strand
GCAGGAGATCCGGACCGCGCTGGGACGAGAGGTGGTCGGTGGGGCGGCGCGCTAGGCGGCGCGCCGCGGACGACGTTCCGCGGACCTCGTCTGCGTCCTCGCCCGCGCCGCCCACCGCCACCGGCGGTGACGCGCCCTCCCCACGCGCCGCCCGGACCGAGGCGAAGAACGCCGCGGCCAGAGCCGAGCTCGTGCCCCTGGCCGAAGGCGAGCGTCCGCGCGCCGTGACCGTCGCCTTCTTCGTCGTGCTGGCGCTGGCGACCCTCAACATCGTGACCTACCTCGCCGGGGTTCAGCTCACCGGCGGCGGTCCTCCGCCCCTCCCCCCGCTGCTGGCCTACACCTTCCTCCTGCTCGTCACCGCCTACGGACTGTGGCGGGCGCGCTACTGGGCGGTGCTCGGGACCGAGGCAGTGCTCGTGCTGTGGATCGTCATCTCCTCGCTGCTGCTGGTCACCGTGACCAACGCGCTCGTGGCCGCCGTCACGGTCCTCCTGATCGCCGGGGCGGGGGCGCTCTTCTGGTTCCTGATCAAGGCGATGGCCCGCATCCAGATGCCGACCCGCCGGTGACCGACGACGCCGCGACGGGATCCGCGACCCCTAACGGTTCGGTGAACAGAGCATGGCTCGGTTCGTGCGCTGATCCGAAACCCGGCATGATGCGCTAGCGCTTCGATGCTGACCCGCTTCCTGCACAGAGCCTTCGGCATGGACCCGGAGGCACGGGCCCTGCCCGGCCCGCAGCCGCCCGACCGCGGCCCGTTCCGGCGCGACTTCTGGAAGAGCCCGCTGAGAGGTCCCTGGCTCGCCTCGATCCTGAGCTCCGCGCTGCTGCCGCTCATCCTCATCTGCGCGCTCACGGGCTTCGTCTCGCACGTCGCCTACGACTCGGAGCTCGGCGCCAACTCGGTCACCGGCGCCGACGGCCTACTCACCCCGATATACGCCGCCCTCGACTGGCCCGCGGGCTGGGCCTGGCTCTACGCCGTCAACCAGGGGCTGCATGTGATCACCGGACTCGCCGCGATCCCGATCCTGCTCGCCAAGCTGTGGGCGGTCATACCCAAGCTGTGGGAGCGCCCGGCGCTGCGCTCGCTCGCCCATGCGCTCGAGCGCGTGAGCCTCGCGCTGCTCGTGGGCGCGAGCCTGTTCGTCTACCTCACGGGCGTCCTCAACATCCAGATCTACTACCCGTTCGGGTTCGGCTTCGTCCCGGCGCACTACTACGGCGCGTTCATCTTCATGGCCGCCCTCACCTTCCACGTCGCGACCAAGCTGCCCGACCTCGCCCGGGCGTTCCGCGAGCGGGGCGTGGTGGCGCCGCTGCGCGAGGATCGCGCCTCGA
Organism: Thermoleophilaceae bacterium; assembly: GCA_013812485.1. Taxonomy (GTDB): domain Bacteria; phylum Actinomycetota; class Thermoleophilia; order Solirubrobacterales; family Thermoleophilaceae; genus JACCUC01. Next base: position 1,747 of record JACCTJ010000315.1, on the reverse strand, counting down.
CTACCCCCGAGCCGCCTGAGTCGAGCGAGAGCGCCCCGACCGCTCCGCGCCCCGCGACGATCTCGCGGCGGGCGTTCGTGGGCGCGGTCGGGGTCGGGTCGGTCGGGCTCGGGCTGATGGCCGCCGGCCAGTCGATCGGCGGGCCGCTGCGCCCGCTCGGGCTGCTGGCTCCTCGCGGGCAGTACTACGGCTCGGGGCCCAATGACTTCCAGATCAACAAGACCGCGACCTCGGCGGGCATCATGCCCGCCCAGACCGGAGCGAGCTGGCGGCTCGAGCTGCGCGGCGCCCGGACGCTCGAGCTCTCGCGCGAGGACCTCATGGGGATGCCGCTCTCGACCCAGAAGCTGCCGATCGCGTGCGTCGAGGGCTGGTCGACGACCCAGACGTGGACCGGCGTGCCGCTGCGCGACCTGGGGCGTCTCGCCGGCGTGGACGACCCGGACGAGCTGTTCGTGCAGTCGCTCCAGGACGCCGTGCTCGGCCAGACCACGCTCAACAACTCGCAGGCCTCGGACCCGCGGTCGTTGCTCGCCCTGCAGGTCAACGGCGCCGACCTGTCGCTCGACCACGGCTTCCCGGCGCGGATCATCGTCCCGGCGCTGCCCGGTGTGCACAACACAAAGTGGGTACAGCGACTCGAGTTCCGGGGAGCGTGAGCGAGGTGCAGCGCTTCTCGAAACTGTACGGCTCGAGCCCGGCGCACCTGCTGCTCGCGCTGGCCGCTCTCGTGGTGTCGGCGTGGGCGGTGCTCCAGGCCGTCGGCCAGGGCCCCCCGCTATCGCTGACGAAGTGGTTCGTCGGCTCGATCCTCGCGCACGACCTCGTGCTGCTGCCGCTCTACTCGCTCGTGCTGATCGGGCTGCTGCGTGTGGTCGGCGGGCGCGGGGGCAAGGACCGTGCGGGGCCCTCGCCGCGCCGCCTGCTCGTGCTCAACCACCTGCGCGTGCCGGCCGCCCTGTCGCTCCTCCTGCTGCTGCTGTTCTTCCCGTTCATCCTCGGGCTCGCCGACGCCGGGTACGAGGGGGTGAGCGGGCTGTCGACGGACCCCTATCTCCCGCGGTGGCTGATCTTGACCGGGGCGCTGTTCCTGCTCTCGGGGCTGATCCTGGCGGTACGGCTGGCGCGCGGCGGGGCGCCGGCAGCGACAGAGCCGTCTGACTCAGCCGCGGCCGGCGCGGGACCCCCGCCGGCCGGCTGACCTCGGCGCCGGACGCGGCCTCGCTCTACGCCTCGCCGCGGGCCGGGTAGTCGTTCTCGCCCACGAAGTCGACGGCGTCGCGCATCTCGTCGAGCGGCGGTCGCCCGAACGGCATCGAGTTGATGCCCTCGTAGAAGACCGCTCCCTCCGAGTCGATCAGGAACAGTCCCGGCTCGGAGAACTCATCGGGCTCTTCGTCGGTGATCCCGCGCGAGACGAACAGTCCCCATTCGCGCATCGCCTCGGTGCTCAGCCCGTAGCCGACCTCGAGGTCACCCAGGTTCCACTCGGCCTGGGCGCGTTCGGCGCGCTCTCGCGAGTCACCGCTCACCGCCACCACGTCGACGCCGCGGTCACGGAACTCGCCCACTCTCTGTCCGAGATCGCCCACGTACTTCGTGCAGACCGGGCAGTGGACGCCGCGGTAGAAGACGATCATCGTGAAGCGGTCAGGCTGCTGGTCAGACAGCCTGAAGCCTCCGTCGCCAAGGGTCTCGACGGCGAGCTCGGGGGCGGGGGCCTGCGGCTTGGGGGCGCTCATGGTCC
>JACCTJ010000310.1 GCA_013812485.1 Thermoleophilaceae bacterium | reverse complement strand
GGGCTGCTACGTCTACGACGAGAACGGCAAGCGCTACCTGGACGGGCTCTCGGCGCTCTTCTGCGTCAACGCGGGCCACGGGCGCGCCGAGCTCGGTGACGCCGCCGCCGCCCAGGCTCGTGAGCTCGCCTTTTACACGAACTGGAGCTACGCGCACCCGCGCGCCATCGAGCTGGCGACGCGGATCGCCTCGCTCGCGCCAGGCGACCTCAACCGCGTCTTCTTCACCTCGGGCGGCAGCGAGGCCGTCGAGTCGGCGCTCAAGCTCGCCCGCAACTACCACCGCCTGCGCAGCGACGGCCAGCGCACCAAGTTCATCGCGCGCGACATCGCCTACCACGGGACGACGCTGGGCGCCCTCTCGGCCACCGGGGTGACCGGCCTGCGCACCCCATTCGAGCCGCTCACGCCCGGCGGCTGCCACGTGCCGAACACGAACCCGTACCGCCTTCCCGAGGGCCGCGACCCCCTGTACGCGGCCGAGGCGATCGAGCAGCGGATCCTCTTCGAGGCCCCGGAGACGGTCGCCGCCGTCATCCTCGAGCCGGTCCAGAACGCCGGCGGCTGCCTTCCCCCTCCGGAGGGCTACTTCCAGCGCGTGCGGGAGATCTGCGACCGCTACGGCGTCCTGCTGATCTCCGACGAGGTGATCTGCGCGTGGGGCCGTCTCGGTCACTGGTTCGGAGCCCAGCGCTTCGACTACATGCCGGACATGATCACCACGGCCAAGGGGATGACCTCGGCGTATGCGGCCATGGGCGCGCTGATCGTCACCGATCGCGTGGCCGAGCCCTTCATGGAGGGCACGGCCATGTTCGCCCACGGGCTCACCTTCGCCGGGCATCCGATGGGCGCTGCGATCGCCATGGCCAACCTCGACATCTTCGAGCGCGAGGGACTGATCGAGCACGTGCGGGACAAGGAGGGCGAGTTCCGCGGGATGCTCGAGGGGTTGCGCGATCTCCCGATCGTCGGCGACGTGCGCGGCGCCGGGTTCTTCCAGGCGCTCGAGCTGGTCAAGGACAAGGAGACGAAGCAGAGCTTCTCCGACGAGGAGGGCGAGGAGCTCCTGCGCGGCTTCCTGAGCGGGGAGCTCTACCGCCGCGGACTGATATGCCGCGCCGACGACCGCGGCGATCCGGTCATCCAGCTCGCCCCCCCGCTGATCGCCGACACCGAGCAGTTCGAGGAGATCGAATCGATCCTGCGCGGAGTCCTGACCGAGGCCTCCGAGCGCATGCTGGGCTGAGGTGGCCCCGGGAGGGACGAGCGGTTGAAGGCGCTGCGGGTCGCCGTGCTCGGCGCCGGCGGGACGATCGCCCCGGCGATCGTGCGGGACCTGGCGGAATCGGAGGAAGTTTTGGCGCTGCGCCTGCTCGACCTCGACGCAGAGCGCGCGCGGCGGGTCGCGGAGGACCACGCGCCCGAGGCCGAGGTCCGTTCGGTCGAGCCGGGCGCGGATCTCGCCCGCGCCCTCGAGGGCTTCGATGTCGTGCTCAACACGGCGAGCTACCGGATCAACCTCGAGGTCATGCACGCGGCGCTCGCGGTCGGGGCGAACTACCTCGATCTCGGCGGCCTCTACTGGATGACGGCGCAGCAGCTCGAGCTCGACTCCCGCTTTCGCTCGGCGGGCCGGCTGGCCGTGCTAGGGATCGGCTCGAGCCCCGGCAAGACCAACCTTATGGCGCTGCGCGCCGCGCGCGAGCTCGGCGCCGACGGGCTCGACACCGTGCATGTGTCCGCGGCGGGACGTGACCTCGACCCGCCGGGCGGCTTCAGCCCGCCGTACGCGGTCCAGACCCTGGTCGACGAGATCACGCTCGCCCCCGTCGTCGTGCGCGACGGCGCCGCGACGGAGATCGAGCCGCTCAGTCCGGGCGGCATGGTGACCTTTCCCGAGCCGATCGGCCCGGCGAGCACGATCCACACGCTGCACTCGGAGCTGCTGACCTTCCCCGGCTCCTTCGCGGCGCGCGAGGTCAGCTTCCGGCTCTCGCTGGCGCCGGCGATCGAGGAGCGGGTGCGGGAACTGGCCGCAGGAACGCCGGAGGATGTCGCAGCGGCCACGCGGGAGGCCGTGTCCTCCTCGGCCCGGACGGTGAGCGCGCACGTCATCGAGGCCACGGTGGGCGAGCGCGCGGTCGAGGTCAGCGCGCTGACCGAGCCGCACGAGCGGTGGGGGCTCGGGGGTGGGATCGTCTCCACCGGCACGCCGGCGAGCGCGACGGTGCGGCTGCTCGCCCGGGGCGAGGTCAACCACGTCGGTGTGCTTCCGCCGGAGCGCTGCCTCGAGCCGGACCTGCTCTTTCCCGAGCTCGAGGCGCGCGGGCATCGCTTCGCGGTGGCCCCGGCCGCGGCGGCGGTACGACCATGAAGGTCGGCGTCCTTACCG
>JACCTJ010000246.1 GCA_013812485.1 Thermoleophilaceae bacterium | reverse complement strand
GCGCGGAGCACGACCGCGCCCTGCCAGGTGTTCGCGGTGTCGCGCGGGCGGCGCTCGATCGCGCGCGCGGCGTCCTGCGGCGTCTCCTCGGGGGCGATCCCGGCCAGGCTCTGGCCCGAGCGCTCCGCGGCGGGGCCGTGGATCGGCGTGGCCGCGTAGCCGGGGTAGACCGTGGTCACCGCGAGACGGTCACCGTACTCGAGCCGGAGCGTGTCACCGAGCGCGCACAGGCCGCGCTTGCTGGCGGAGTAGGGGACGGTCACCACCGCTAGCAGCGAGGCCACGCTGACCACCTGGCCTCGGGTCTCGAGCAGGTGGGGAAGGGCGGCGGCGGCGACGTGCCAAGCGCCGAAGAGGTTGACCTCGAGTACGGCCCGCTCGAGGTCGCAACAGCCCTGTCCGATCTCGCTCGCGGTGCCGATGCCCGCGTTGTTGACGAGCACGCGAGTCCGCCCGTCAGAAGGACGCGCCTGCCGCCCAGGTCGGTCGTCACGAGGCGGTGAGACCGCCGGCCCGTGTTGCGGGCGTGCTGACCTCCCGCCGGCGCGAGGTGCCGCGCTCGGGCGGGCCGCCCGTCGGATCGATGCCCGCCCGGCCGAGCCGGGTCATCGTCGCGAGCCAGACCGCCGCTACGCCTGCGAGCAGCCCGTAGGCCGGCAGCTGGAGCGCGCTCGAGCCCACCGCCTCGCGCTGGAGGCCGCTTGTCGGGCACGAAGGAGCGCGCAAAGGCCGGCTCGGCGGGGATCTCGGGGGCGGGGATGGCGGTCTCGCGGGGCATGTAGATCGGCAGTGCGCGCGGCGAGCGGCCGTCGTGGAGGCGCACGAACGCCTTCCACTCGCGTGCACGGGCAGCGGTCGCATCGTACGGTAGGTGCCGGGTGCGGACTCGCGCAGATGCTCGAGGCGGCTGCCGCCCCCCTGCCAGGCGAGCACGCGCATCCACTCGGCGCCGTCGGCGCGCGGCGGGATCGAGGCGTACGGTGGCCATCGTCCCGTTGAGGAGGACGTAGAACCCGGCGCACAGGAAGATCAGCACGCCGCCGAGCGGCGCGTGCCAGCCCTCGAGCAGCTCGAGCGAGGTGCGCGTGCGCTCGCTGCCGGCGCCGAGCAGCATGGCCGTGTGCCCGAGAGCACGATGCCGCCGAGGCCGGCGAGGATGAAGAAGTGGGAGGTGTTGGCGAACGGGCCGGCGTCGCGGCCGTCGTCGATGTGGGGAAGCCGAAGCACGCGGTGACCAGCGCGACCGCAGCCATCAGCGAGGGCAGGGCGACCCAGCCGGGCAGACCCGGACGCGGCCGGCGAACGCGGCGAGCCGACTCAGGACCTGCGTGCGGCCGCGGCGATGGGCCTCGCCGAAGGCGACGGCGCCGATCGAGAGCAGCGCCGCGGCGATCGTCGCGGGGATCAGGTCCTCGGTGGCCGCTCCGCCCGCGGGCTCGCCGGCGGCGAGGCCGGCGATCGCCCTGCGGACCGGATGGCTTCCATCTCGATCTCCTTCTCGTCGGTGGCCGGGACGCTGGCGGACCGCGCCCCCTCGGGGTTTCCGCAACCCCGTCCCCTATTTCTGTTACATCAAACGATGGAGCATGGCTACGGTAAAGTTCCCGACCGATGGCGAGTAGAAACACCCACTTCGCCGAGGAGGGGGAGGACGCCGGCGCCGCAGGCAACGGCGCGAGTGGCGGCGGCCGCGCCGAGGCGGGCGCAGAGGACGAGCTGACCATCGAGCAGCTCGCAGGAAAGACCGGCATGACCGTGCGCAACATCCGCGCGCACCAGTCGCGCGGGCTGCTGCCCCCGCCGACCATCCGGGGTCGCACCGGCTTCTACGGGGGCGAGCACGTGACCCGGCTGCGCCTGATCGCGGAGATGCAGGCCGACGGCTTCAACCTCAAGGCGATCGACCGCCTGCTGGCCGGGGCGGGTGCCGGCTCGACGGAGGAGCTGCTCGGCTTCAAGCGCGCGCTGACCACGCCGTTCGAGCAGGAGGCTCCCGAGTTCCTCGACGAGGCCGACCTCCCCGCGCGCTTCGGTGACGCCTACGAGGGAAAGCTGCTGGCCAAGTCGATCAAGCTCGGCCTGTTGGCGCCCGTGGGCCAGGGCCGCTACGAGGTCCCAAGCCCGACCCTGCTCAGCGCCGGCGAGGAGCTCGCCCGGCTCGGAGTGGCGCCTGAGGCCACCATCCGTGTCCTCGAACAGCTCAGCCGCCACTCCGAGGGCGTGGCCGAGGCCTTCGTCAAGCTCTTCCTCGAGCAGCTCTGGCGGCCGTTCGAGGCGGCCGGGCGCCCGGACGAGCGCCTCCCCGAGGTCCGGGAGGCCCTCGAGCGGGTTCGGCCGCTCGCCTCGGAGGCGCTGCTCGCCGTCTTCCAGCGCAAGATGACCCGCGCCGTCGAGCAGGCGTTCGGGCGTGAGCTCGAGCGAGGCGCCGAGGGCCGGCACCGCTCGCGCCGCCACTAGCGCAGCCGGGGAGCGTCGGACCAGCCGAGGTCAGCCTTTGGGCGAGGGCGGCGCGTAGCGGTGGTGCAGCACGAACGCGTTGCCGTCCGGGTCGTGGAAGATGGCCTGATGGCAGACTCCGCTGTCGAACTGGGTAACGAACGAGACGCCGTGTGATTCGAGCTCGCTCCGAGCGGCGTCGACGTCGCTGACGCGCAACGCGATCGGGTTCCTGTTCGGGGTGAACTCGATCCCGAACGCTTCGGACTCCATCACGCTGAGCGTGAGGTTGCCGGTCTCGAACTCGGCCCCGGGCGACTGCCCGTAGCGCTTCGACAACGGTAGGCCGAGCACCGTGCCGAAGAACTCCACCGCCGCGTCGAAGTCCTTCGTGGGCACCATGACGAAGTCGGTGCCGGTGATGAGGGATGCCTGGGTGGTCATGTTGACTCCTCTTCTCGTTCGCGTCGAGATCGCCGATGTCGCGACCTCCTGTGGTGGTTATTCGACTGGGTCGGAGCCGCCGCGTGGTTCTCGACATGCGCCAAGAAAACGGGCTTTGAGCGGTAACGGCGCATTGGCGCGCGGCAGGTTCGGAGACCTGCGCAAGAAGCCATGACTAACCGACCTGGGCGGCCCGCAGCGCGAGATAGCGCTGCTCTGGAACGCTCGCGGTCATCCTGGCCGCCCGAGCGTAGGCCTCGCGCGCCGCGTCCGTGTCCCCAGCGAGCTCGAGCAGGTGGCCCCGCACGGCATCGAGGCGATGGTTGCGGGCCATGCGGTCCTCCGCGTCGAGGGTTCCGAGCAGGGCGAGGCCGGCACGGGGCCCGTCGACCATGGCGACGGCAACGGCTCGATTGAGCGTCACGACCGGACTCGGCGACACCTGTTCGAGGACCTCGTACAGCGCCAGGATCTGCGGCCAATCCGTCTCCGCTGCGCTCGGCGCCTCGTCGTGCACCGCGGCCATCGCTGCCTGGAGCTGGTAGGGCCCGATCGGCACCGTGCCGAGGGTGCGGGTGACCAGCGCTACGCCCTCCTCGATCTGGGCCGTGTTCCAGAGCTCGCGACGTTGCTCGTCGAGCGGGACGAGCGACCCGTCCACTTCCGTCCGGGCCGCCCGCCGGGCATCGGTCAGCAGCATGAGCGCCAGCAGACCGGCGACCTCGCCCTCCTCGGGCAGGCGTCGGCGGAGCATGCGCGTCAGCCGGATCGCCTCGTTTGTGAGGTCGGCCCGCTGCAGCGCAGGGCCCGAGCTCGCCGTGTAGCCCTCGTTGAAGACGAGGTAGAGCACGTGGAGTACGACGCGCAGGCGGTCGGCCCGCTCCGGCTCCGGCGGCAGGTCGAAGCGGATGCCCGTGCTCTTGATGCTCCGCTTCGCGCGGCTGATCCGCTGGGCCATCGTGGCTTCGGGAACGAAAAAGGCGTGCGCGATCTCCGCCGTCGACAGCCCGCCGACCGCACGCAGCGTGAGGGCCAGCTGCGACGGCGGGGAGAGCGATGGGTGGCAGCAGAGGAAGAGCAGCGTGAGCGTGTCGTCCTCGGCGGGAGGATGCGTCTGGACAGGCAGCTCCAGCGCCGCGGCGCTCTCCTCCCGACGCTCCCGGGCGCCCTCGCTCCGCCATTCGTCGACCAGACGGCGGGAGGCGACGGTCGCGAGCCATGATCGCGGGCTGTCGGGGACGCCCTCCTTCGGCCACTGCAGCGCCGCCGCGACCAGTGCCTCCTGGACGGCATCCTCACAGGCGTCGAACTGCCCGTGCCGCCGTACGAGCATTGCGAGGACCTGCGGCGCGAGCTCACGCAGCAGGTCCTCGATGCGAGCTTCGGTGCTCACACCTCTGGCGGCCCGTCCGCGACCCGGCGCACCTCGATCGGCGCTTCGACGAAGGCGACGATCCGCGAGGCGATCTCGATCGCCCGCGGCTCGCCCTCGACGTCGACGATCCAGTAGCCGACGAGCGATTCCTTCGATTCGGCGAACGGCCCGTCGGTAGGGACGGGGGTGCCGTTCTGAAAGCGGACGGTCTTGGCCTGGCTTCCGTCGGTGAGCCCCTGCGCGTCGACGAGCTCGCCGGCCTCACGGAGATCGTCGTTGAGCGTGTGCATGAACTCGATCATCTTCCTGATCCAGTCCGCCGACTTGGTCTCCATCATGGCTGAGGCCTCGCCGAACGTCATGATCATGTACTTCATTGCGTCACCCTCTTTCGGTTCAGCGCCCCGGCGGGGGTGCTCTTGCCAGTGGGTCGGAGCGGTCGCGTCGATCTCTACATCGCGAACGAGAGAACTCTCGAGGCGAGTGCTCACCATCCCCTCAGGGCGCAGCGACCCGGGTTGAGGTCAGGGCGTTCACGAACCCTTCGAGCTGCCGCGTCGACCAGCACTCGAACACGCCGTCGCAGTACGGCTCGTAGGCACGCATGACCGAGTCCCCGTAGTTCCAGTAGAGCTTCGGCTCGGGGTTCATCCAAAAGGTCCGTCCGGCCCGCTCGGCCACGCGGCCGAAGGCGGCGGCGTGGGGCTCGCGCCCGTTCGTGCGCGCGTCCCCGAGGACGATCACCGTCGAGCGCGGGCCGAGGTCGTCCACGGTCTCGGCCAGGAACTCGAGCCACACGCGCCCGTAGTCGGTGTAGCCCGAGACGTCGGCCACCCCGGCATCGCTGGCGATTGCGCGGGAAATGGCCTCGAACGAGCGCTCGCGGGCGAACAGCTCGGTGACCTCGGAGATTCGCTCGACGAAGACGAACGAGCGCAGCTTGCGGAAGGCGTCGTGGAGAGCGTGCAGGACAGAGAGGAAGAACACGCTCGCGCTCGTAACGCTCGTGGAGACGTCGCACAGGAGGTAGACCTCGGGCCGGCGCGGTCGGCGGGGGCGGTGGTGCAGGCGCAGCGGGACGCCGCCGGTCTCGAGCGAGGCGCGCATGGTCCGGCGCACGTCGACCACGTGAGTGCGGCGTCGGCCTCCGGCCGCCCGTTGCTGGGTCGCGAGGCGGCGCTTAAGCTGCGCAGCGACGCGGTGAACGGCGGCCAGATCCTGGAGCGGCGCGCTCGGCAGCGCCCGGTCGAGCTCGCGCAGCGGTCGCGCGGGCGGCAGCGACCGGGTCCGCTCGACGCTCTCGCGCTCGAGCTCGAGCCGCAGGTGGCGCTCGAACTCGCGCAGGCGCTCGGTCGGGAGTGCCTCGGGATCGCCGCGGGCCTCGGCCTCGCCGGTCGGATCGCCCCTCAGGCCGAGCGAGCGGCGGATGCGCTGAACGTCGACGCCGACCACGCCCGACCCCTCGCCCTGGCGCCCGAGCGCGGCGATCGAGAGCCGGGCCAGGTCGCGCATCTCGCCGTCGGAGCCCCCGCGGATGGCCGCCCGGACGGCCTCGCGCAGCGAGTCGAAGTCGATCTCCCGGCCGTCGCCCTCGCCGTCGGCCGATAAGCGGCGCTCGGTCAGGCCCTTCTCGACCGCTTCGCGCTCCACGGCCCGGAAGAAGAACCGGTCGAACAGGGCGTCGAACACGCGCCGGTCCTCCTGCGACTTGGCCAGCGTGGTCGCGAGCGCCTCGCGGAAAGCGACGGGCTCCGCCCAGCCGACCTCGCTCAGGGCGCCAAAGGCGTCGAGCAGCTCCGAGGTCCCGATCGCCAGGCCCTCGCGGCGCAGCTCGTCGCCGAGCTCGAGCACCCGTGCGTCGAAGCCGGGCGGCCCCTGACGGGAAGGCAGGCCGCCGTACAGGCCGCCGGAGCGACGAGCGCCGCCGATCAGGCCGCTCTGAGGTGAGGCCGCCCGCAAGCCGTCGGGCGGCCGCGGAGCGCGATCGCCGCCCTCAGGCGGTCCGCCGCGTCCCGAGGAGCCCATCGGAGGCGAGCTTGACGCCGACGCG
>JACCTJ010000033.1 GCA_013812485.1 Thermoleophilaceae bacterium | reverse complement strand
CGCTCGGCAGCCGCCGTGGTCGCGCTCGAGTTCGACCGCGTGGTCGAGGCATCGTTGCGTGCGCAGGGCATCGCCGTGGCCTGAGCTTCCCGGCTGGCTGGTGTCCAGCCCGAGTCCCGACCGCCGCTGCGGTCGCGGAGCCGGTCCAACGCTCGACTTCGTGCCAGGCTCACACTCGCCGGCCCGAGCACGGGGTAGAGGCGGGGAAACGGCAGAGGAGAGCGATGCGCGACGGGGACTCGGCGACGCCCCGGCCCCCGCGGCGTGATCGGGGTCGACGCGGCGTCGCTCATCGAAGACCAGCGTAGGCGACGGCGGCTCGGCGCCCCGCTCGGTACGATCCCTCCGTGTCCGCGGTGTCCGCGCTTCTGGCCGCTGCCGCCCCACTGAGCGCATCCGCCGAGGCCGAGCCGGCTCGTGGCGCTGCCTTTCTCGTCCTCCTCGCCTTTCTCGTGTCCTTCCTGCTCGTGCGCACGAACACGCGCCTGATTCGCAGCCCGAAGGTGCCGTGGTGGCCCGGCGACCTCGAGACCGAAGGTGGCCTGCACATCCACCATCTCGTCTGGGGCATCTCGCTGCTGCTGCTCTCGGGCTTCCTCGCCTTCGCCTCCGACCTCGAGGAGCCGTGGTGGCAGATCACCGCCGCCGGCTTCGGCATCGGCGCCGGGCTGACCCTCGACGAGTTCGCCCTCTGGCTGCGCCTGGAGGACGTCTACTGGTCCGACCAGGGCCGCGCCTCGATCGACGCGGTCATCGTCGCCGCGCTGTTCGCGGGCCTCGTCGTGGTCGGCGTGCAGCCGTTCGGGCTGGACGAGCCGGCTTCGGTGCTCGGCACGATCGCCGTCGTCGGGGGCAGCGTCGGAGTTGCCTCGATCACCTTCCTCAAGGGCCGGCTCGCGCTCGGCGTGCTCGCCGTGTTCATCCCGCTCGTCGGGCTCGTCTTTGCGCTGAGGCTGGCCAAGCCGAGCTCGCCGTGGTCGCGCTGGTTCTACGCGAAGCGACGTCCCGAGCGGTTGGAGCGAGCGCGACACCGCTTCGCCTCCGACCGCCGCGCCGCGGTGCTGGGGCGGCGGATACAGGAGCTGATCGGGGGCGCGCCGAGCCGCTGAGGGCCTCGGCCGCGCCGGCGGCTCTATACGAGCGCGACGTCCTCGGCCGCCACCGGCCGGCCGAACAGGAAGCCCTGACCGAGCGGACAGCCCCGTTCGACCAGGAACTCGAGCTGCTCGGGCGTCTCGATCCCCTCGGCGATCGCGCGCATCCCGAGCCGCTCGGCGAGCTCGAGCATGGCGGTGACCATCGCGGCCGAGCTCGCGTCGCCGGGCAGTCGCGCGATGAACGACCGGTCGATCTTGAGGATCTCGCACGGCAGCTCGGCCAGGCGGCCGAACGAGGAGTGTCCGGCGCCGAAGTCGTCGATGGCGAGGCTGAAGCCGTGAGCGCGCAGCTCGTAGAGCACGCGCTGGGTCCGGGTCGGATCGGTCATGGCCGAGGACTCGGTGATCTCGACGATGACCGAGCTCGCCTCGAGCCCCGCGCCGCGGACCTCTCCGGCGATCCGCTCGACGATGTCGGGCTGCCACAGCTCGCGCAGCGAGACGTTGAACGACATGCTCACCCGGGCCCCGGCCTGGCGCCACTCGAGCGCCTGGCGACAGCCCTCCCGGACGACCCACTCGCCGATGTCGTCGATCAATCCGAGGTCCTCTGCCAGCGAGATGAAGCCCGACGGAGGAATCAGACCGTCGCGGTCCTGCCAGCGCACGAGCGCCTCCTGAGCGACGACGTGACGCGCGAGATCCTCGGGAGCCGGGCCGTCAGGCGGTAACGACCCGAGGCTGACGATGGGCTGGTAGTGCAGGCGCAGCTCGTCGTGCTCGATCGCCTTGCGCAGACGGGTGGCAAGCCACAGCCGTCCCCACTTGTCGCTGGTCTCCTCGGCGAACTGATGGGTCGGGCCCTCGCCGGGGCGCTTGGCCTGAGCGGCGGCCTGGTCGGCGTGGCGCAGCAGCACCGTCGCGTTGTCGGCGTCGAGCGGGAAGAGGCTGATGCCCACGGCCGCGTCGACGTAGACCTCGTTGCCGTCGAGCTCGAACGGGCGCTCGAAGGCGGCGTGCACCGCGCTCGCCAGCTCGTGGGTCTGCGCGGC
>JACCTJ010000198.1 GCA_013812485.1 Thermoleophilaceae bacterium | reverse complement strand
TCCGTTCGCGGTCTGAGACCTAGACTACCCGGCCGCGATGGCCCCTCCTCCGCGACCCCCGTCGGACTCGGTCTCGGTCCTCACCCGCTGGACCGGCGTCGGCGACGCCAACACGGCCGGGAGCATCCACGGCGGCCGGATCATGTCCCTCTGCGACGAGGTCGCGGGGATCGCCGCGATCCGCCACTCGGGGTGCCGGGTCGTGACCGCGGGCGTCGACCGGATGATCTTCCGCCATCCCGTGCTCGTCGGCGACCTGGTCACGGTGCGCGCGACGGTCAACGCCGCCTGGCGGACCTCGATGGAGGTCGGAGTGCGCGTCGAGCGCGAGCAGGTGCGCACGAGAGAGGTGGAGCACACCTTGACCGCCTATCTGACCATGGTGGCGCTCGACGAGGAGCGCCGGCCGATGGAGGTGCCGCCGATCGAGCCGGAGACCGAGGAGGAGTGCCGGCGCCGGGACGAGGCGGAGCTGCGGCGGCGCAACCGGCTCGCCGAGCGGGAGGAGATCGTGCGGGGGCGAGGAGCGCGGGCGTAGGGCTCCGCGAATCCCCGGGGGTCGATCTCGAAGGCCTGAGAAGGTGCGGGAGGAGCGGCGGTGAGGAAGCCGGGTACGCGCGTCGATCCAAGCCCAGTCGCTCGCTCACGGCGCGGCGAGCGTGCCGCTTCGGGCCGCGGGCTCTACGCCCAGAGAGTCCTGCTCCGCTCGATCGCTGTCCTCCGCCGCCCGCCAGAAGAAGAACCCGAACGCTCCGAGCATCACCACCAGGTCGACCACCATCATCAAGCCCCCGCCGATCTGCTGGTCGGCGAGCGGCGTGAGCCCGTAGGCGCGCGCGGCGTCGCCGTAGAAGTCCCCGTAGAGCGGAACGCGCATGGCCAGGAAAGCCATCCCCAGCATCATCCCGCCGAGACGCGCGCCCAGCACGTGCCCCGCCTTCCACAGCTTCCCCGGCACGCGGGCGCGCTTGGGCTCGAGCGGCGCCCACCACACGAGCACGCTCGCGCCCACGAACGACCAGTGCTGGAGCAGGTGCAGCCACTCGTTGCGCAGCGCGCCCTCGAACAGGAAGCCGAGGTGCCACGCGTAGAGCACGCCGATGTAGACGGGCACGGCCACGAGCGGCCGGCGAAGCGTGCGAAAGACCGCCCTCAGGCGACGGCGCCGTGCGAGGGTCACCAGCACAGGCCGGGGCAGGTAGAAGACGAGCACGGGGGTGCGCAGGCCGACGAGCAGCAGTGGCGCCGCCAGGTCGGCGATCAGCACGTGCTGGGCCATGTGGGCGCTCAGCAGCTTGTCGGCGAGCGCGTCGAAGGGGCCGAATAGCGCCAGCGCGAGCAGGACGATTCCGGCGTACCAGGCGACCTGCTGCCATACCCACACGCGTCGTCCGCGGCAGCGGAGCACGCGCACGGCCCGCGCGTAGAGCCCGGCCGCGAGCGCCAGTGCCACGATCGGGCCCGGGTCGAAGGACACGCTCACGCTCCCATTGTGCCCGGCGCGAGGCGCCGCAAGAAGGCGGCGCGGCGAGGACCGGGCGATCGGCGCTCAAGCGAAACGCCCGCGCGGCCGAAGTTAGACCCTGTGATCCCGGTTGTACTGGCCCTCGGCTCGAGCCTCGCCTGGGGCCTGGCCGACTTCCTCGGCGGCCTCAAGAGCCGCAGCCTTCGCCCTGCCCACCGTGCTGCTGCTCTCGCAGGCGGTCGGGCTCGTGATCACCCTGGCGGTGGTGGCTCTCGCCGGCGAGGCGCCGGCGGCGAGCGCAACCCTCGGGTGGGCGGCGCTGTCGGGGATTCTGGACCTCGCCGGCCTGTGGGCCCTCTACCGCGGCCTCTCGCGCGAGTCGATGAGCGTCGTCGCCCCCCTGGCGGCCACCGCAGCGCTGGTTCCCACCGTCTACGGGATCGCCATCGGAGAACGCCCGGCGGCACTCGCGCTGAGCGGGATCGCCCTGGCGGTCGTCGGCGTGGCGCTGGCGGGGCGCTCGGAGTCCGCCGACGACGGGGGGCCGCTCGCGCGCGGAGTCGGGCTGGCCTTGCTGGCTGCGCTCTGCTTCGGCCTCGGGTTCATCGCCCTCGACACCGCCAGCGAGGGAGGCGTGACCTGGACGCTGCTCGCCAACCGGCTCGGGTCCGTGCTCGTACTCGGCCTCGTCTGGGGGCTCGATGCCTGGGCCGGCGACTTCGAGGTCGACGGCGACGACGGGCTCCACGTCTCGCGCGTGGCCGTCAAGGCCTCCCTCCCCGGGGGGCCGTCTCGGCGACTACGCCGCCGTGCTGGGCATAGGCGTCCTCGACCTCGCCGCCGTGGGGCTGTTCGCCGTCGCCTCGACCCAGGGCCTCATCAGCGTGGTGTCGACGCTCGGCTCTCTCTACCCCGTCGCCACCGTCGTGCTCGCGCGCCTCCTCCTCAAGGAGCGGCTCACGAGAGGCCAGCTCGCCGGCGTGACGGTCGCGATGGCGGGCGTGGTCGCGATCTCCGCGGCCTGATCGCCGTGGCTGCTCCGAGGCGGGGGCGGGCGCGACGGCGACGAGCCTACGCCGGCGTCACCGACTTGGCCGCGTCGCCGATCACGTCGCCGGTGGTCCCGGCCAGATCACCGGTCGCCGCGCCGGGCGGCTGCTCGAGCACCTCAGCCGCCGCCTTGAGCTGGGTCGTGTACTCCTGGCGCTGCATCCGCGAGATCACGAGCCGCTGGACCTGGGCCGTGCCCTCGAAGATCTGGTAGATCTTGGCGTCGCGGAACCACTTCTCGAGCGGGCACTCGGTGGTCTGGGCGAACGTGCCGACGAGGTCCATCAGGGTCGGTACCGCCCACATCGTCACGTCGCCGGCCTTGAGCTTCGACATCGAGCCCTGGCCGCCGGTCATCGGCATGCCGGCGCG
>JACCTJ010000182.1 GCA_013812485.1 Thermoleophilaceae bacterium | reverse complement strand
GCAGAGGCCGTGGAAGGTGAAGAACGAGATCCGCGCCTGCGACTCGCTGCGGCGCAGATGCTCGAGCAGCGCCCGGTTGAAGCACACGAACAGCACGTCCTCGCCCTTGGCGGCGAGCCGCTTGGCCCGCTCGACGGCGAGCATGGTCTTGCCCGACCCGGCGCAACCGGTCACGACCATGCGCCGTTCGCGCCCGAACCGGTTGAGCAGGGCCGCCTGCTCGTGGGTGAGCAGGACGAGCTGCTCCTCCTCCTCGAGGAACTCGGTGGCCATCGGCACCTCGATGCGCACTCGTGGTGCGAGCGTCTCCCGCACGATCGGCGCGCCGTCGAGGCCCGGAGGCTGGCGGCGGTCCCGCGAGCCGCGATGAAAGGCGAGTACGCGCTCGATCCCCGCCTCGATGTCGGCGAGGTCCCTGCGGTCGAGCAGGAGAGCGTCGGGCGCGTCGGGCGCCAGGACGAGCCCGTGAACCGAGATGTCGGGAAAGGCCAGGGCGTGGACGAGGAAGACCTCTCGCCCGCCCCACTCGGGCACCGTCTCGAGCTTGCGCTTCAGCTCGTAGCGATGATCGATCGCCTGGGTGAACGGGTCGCGCATGCGCTCGCGTCCACCGCCGCGGGCGAGCCGGTACCACTCCCCGTAGCGGCACTCGATCCCGCCACCCTTGACCTCGAGCGAGACGATCCCCTTCTCGGGGTGAGAGAGCACGAAGTCGCTCTCGTCGTCCTGCGCGCCGGCGGCGTGGTCGCGCAAGACCACGCTCGCGGAGTGGAAGACCTCCCATTCGTCGGAGAGGCCGTCGCGCAGGGCGGCGAACACCTTCCCCTCCCCCGTGCTCTTGAGCTCCTCCTCGAGCAGCGAACGCGGGTGCATGCGAGCCACGGGCGAGAGGTTGTCAGGTCCGGGGACGAGCCGCGCAACGTCGCGACCGGACTGCACCTTCCAGCCTAAAGCTTCCATTATTACGCGAAACTATAAGCTTTCGGCTACGCTGGTCTCATCGGGATCATCGATCGCAAGGAGCAGCTCTTCGAGAGCATCGTCCGGCTACGACGCGCCGGACGCGAGATGCCCGCCAACCGAGACGTCGTTGCCGTCCGATCCAGGCTCGAAGAAGAGCTCGGCGAGACGGTCTCCCGCCGTCTGGCGGCAAGGCTGCTGGGAGTGAGTCACACGGCCCTGGCGCGTTGGGTGAGGTCGGGCGACCTGCCCGTCGTCTACAACGCAGCCGCGCGGGAAGAGATTCCTCTGGCCACGCTCTTGGACCTTCATGAGGCCGTCGAGCACGAGCGCCGGTCGGGCGACCGGCGCCGCCACGTGCTCGAGCCCACGATGGTCGCGGCTCGGGCACGGGCAGGAGCATTGCGCGCGCGGGATCTTCTCCCGGGCGATTCCGTGGACGCGACCGGCCACGACAGGGCGGAGCTGCGCAGCCTCGCCTACCACCGCGCCCTCGCACGTCAACTGAGCCGACCGATGATCAACGACGCCATGCACACGCTGTGGACCTGGCGCGAGCAGGGCAAGATCGACTCTCGCTACGCAGACCGTTGGGAGGAAGTACTGCGCCAGCCGGTCGGCGACGTTCGCAGGGTCATCGGCGACGACAGCGGCGCGGGGCGCGACCTCCGTCAGAACTCGCCGTTCGCGGGGATGCTCAGCGAAGCTGAGCGGCGGAAGATCCTGGCGGTGATCGGCTGATGCGGCGCGCCGACCTCGAGCACGTCATCGGGGCCGCGGCGAACGTCGTCGGGGAGAGCGAGTTCGTGGTGATCGGAAGCCAGGCAATCCTCGGTCCTCATCCCGACGCTCCCGCGGCCCTGCTGCGCTCGATGGAAGCTGACATCTATCCGCTCGTCAGCCCGGAGAAAGCAGACCTGATCGACGGCGCCCTTGGCGACGGGTCGGCCTTCCATCGCCAGTTCGGCTACTACGCCCATGGCGTCGGTCCCGAGACGGCCAAGGCGCCCTCGGGCTGGGAGGACCGTCTGGTACGCGTGCCCGTGGCCCCGCGGCCGGGCTCCAGCGGCGAGCTCAACGCCCTGTGCCTTGAGCCCCATGATCTTGTGCTGGCGAAGTGCGCCGCCGGTCGTGAGCGAGACTGGCAGTTCGCCCGAGACGCGATCGACGCGGGGCTTGTCGGTTCCGTGGAGCTTCTCGCGCGCGTTGGCGAGATGGATCTCGACGAACGACAGGCGGCTCACCTCCAGGCGATGCTCGAGGGAATCCGCGGCGACGGAAACTGACGGGGTAGGCACCGAGTCGGCGCGGCCGCCGTCGGGCCGACTCGCGACCGAGATCCGAGCGACCGCCTCCGGCTGTCAGATCTAGCGCCCCCCGCGCGACTGAGAGGGTGTGCGCAACCCCGTCCTCTACGTCAGCCGCGACCTCGAGTACGACTGGCTGATCGCCCTCGAGTTCGGCCGCGTCGTCGACGGCCAGCCCGACGATCACTTCCGCCGGGTCGGCGAAAACTTCGCCTACTGCCTCGACGGGCCAGACGGAGACATCGTCGGCTTCGGGGTGGGCGACCTGACGTCGTTCGACGTCGAGGCCGTGCCCGAGCTCTGGGGAGGCCAGCACTTCGACGCGCCGCTGCTCGGGCTGCGCGACGTCCCGGCCGGCGCCATCGTCCTCGCCGCCCAGGCGAAGTTGGCCGATAAGCCGACCACCAACCGGATGCTCTTCAACCTGGCCACCAACGCCGAGGGCGAGCACGCCCTCGCGCTCTGGCGCCAGTGCCTGGAGGCCGGCGACTCGATGGCCCACTACAGCCTCGGCTACACGCTGCTCGAGCTCGGGCGCGCCCGCGAGGGCTACGGCCACCTGCGCGAGTACGTCGAGGCGTGCCCCACCAACGGATGGGCGTGGTGCTGGCTGGGCCGCGCCCACGAAGCGCTCAGCGAGTTCACCGACGC
>JACCTJ010000152.1 GCA_013812485.1 Thermoleophilaceae bacterium | reverse complement strand
TGCGCAGATGGTTCTGAAGGCGCTTGATCTTGGTCTCGAGCAGGGCCGAGTCGTTCTTGGCCGCGTGGTACTCGGCGTTCTCCTTGAGGTCGCCGAGCGAGCGCGCGTAGCGGATCCGGTCGGCCATCGCGCGGCGAGAGGTCGTCTCGAGCTCGTGGAGCTGGGTCTTGAGGGCCTCGAGACCCTCGGCGGTGATGGCCTCGGCCTCCGGTTCGGACGCGCTCATGGATCCGACCCTAGACGGTGGCCGATGCCGGTCGGCCCGGCTGACTCAGTCGGCGACGACCCAGACCCCGCGAGCTCGGGCGATCTCGCGACCGTCGACCGTGAGCGAGCAGTCGGCGAAGGCGAGCGTGCTCCCGACCCGGTCGACGCGCGTGCGCGACTCGATCCACGCACCCGGTTTCGCGGGCTTCAGGAAGTCGACGGTGAGGCTCACCGTGGCGCGGTCCCTGTCATCCTCGGCGTCCGCTTCGATGGCCCGGCCGAGCGCGAAGTCGGCGAAGGTCGAGAGCAGGCCGCCCTGAACCGTGCCGTGGTGGTTGGCGTGACGCTCCTCGGCGCGGAGGCCGAGCACCAGCTCGTCCCCGTCCTCGCGCACGTGGATCGGGCCGACCGTCTCCAGGAACGGGCTCAGGTTGGGGAAGAGGGCGAAGTCGGGGGGCACATCCACGCACGCGACCCTACCCCGACGGCGGCCAGGCGGCTGTGCCCGTCAGCCCGCCGCCACCTTCACGCCTCCCACGCGCACGAGTCGTGCCCGCGGTCCGCGCTCCCGGCTAGCTTGCGGGCATGGGCCGCCGCATCGCTCACCTCGATCTCGATGCCTTCTACGTGAGCGTCGAGCTCGGCCGCCGCCCCGAGCTGCGCGGGAGGCCGGTGGTGGTGGCCGGGAGCGGCCCGCGGGCGGTGGTGACCACCGCGAGCTACGAGGCGCGGCGCTTCGGGATCTTCTCGGCCACCCCGGCCGGCCGCGCGCGGAGGCTGTGCCCCGAGGCCGTCTTCGTCGCCCCCGACTTCGCCGCCTACCGTGCCCGCTCGGAGGAGGTGATGGCCGTGCTGCGCGAGCACGTCGAGCGCGTCGAGGTGGTCGGCCTCGACGAGGCCTACCTCGACCTCACGGATCTCGAGCGCCCGAAGGTCGCCGCGCGCCGGCTCAAGACGGCGGTTCGCGAGCGCACCGGCCTGAACAGCTCGATCGGCATCGGCCCGAACAAGCTCGTGGCCAAGGTCGCCTCCGACGCCGACAAGCCGGACGGCTTCGTCTGCCTGTCGCGCGAGGAAGCCTGCGAGCGCTTCGCGAACGCGCCGCCGGGGCTGCTGCCGGGGATCGGACCGAAGACCGCGGCCCGGCTCCATGCTCACGGCATCGCGTCGTTGCGGGCGCTGGCCACTACGCCTGAGGAGGAGCTCGCGGCCTGGGCCGGGCCACGACTGGGCGGCCACCTCGGCCGGCTGGCCCGCTTCGAGGACGAGCGCCCGCTCGAGCTCGTCCGCGTGGCCAAGTCGGAGTCGCGGGAGACGACCTTCCCCACCGACCTGCGCGGGATCGCGGCGCTCGAGCCCGTGATCGAGCAGCTGAGTCGGGAGCTCTGCGAGCGTCTCGTCACGCGGGGCCAGGCGGGCCGGACGGTCGGCATCAAGGTGCGGCTCGAGGACTTCTCGACCCACACCCGCGATCGCACGCTCGCGCACACCACGAACGATCCCGCCCTCGTGGGGGCGGTGGCCGCGGACCTGCTGCGCCGTTTCGACCCGAGGCGCCCGGTGCGGCTGCTCGGGGTGCGGGTGGCCGGCCTGGACCTGGGAGGGCCGGCGGCGGAGAGAGCGACCCAGGGGCTCGACCAGCTCGAGCTCTCGTTCTAGGCACTGCGAGCTGGACCCCGGCTAGGCGCGGTCGCCTCCCCGGCGCCCGCGCCGCACCAGGCCGACCACACGCGCCCGCCCGCCCCGCACGACTCGCTCGCACTCCTCGTCGGAAGGCAGGCGCGACCACTCCGAGGCGAACTCGGCGCCGAAGACGAGGACCAGCGAGGCGCCGAACAGGAACAGCAGCAGGGCCATCAGCGCTCCCAGCGAGCCGTAGAGCGCGCCGAAGTCCGCGAGCTGTTCGAAGTAGAGCTCGAGCAGGCCCTTGACCATGGCGAGCAGCAGCGTGGCCACGAGTGCGCCGGGCCAGATCTCGCGCACCTTGGGGCGGTCGAGCGGCAGTGTGCGGTAGAGGAAGAGGATGACCGCGCCGGTGAAGACGTAGGGGACGAGCTCGCCCACGCCGGCCAGCAGCACCGCGGCCACCGAGCCCACGGCCGCCTCGTCGTCGAGGAGCTCGGCCGCCCGCCGTGCTGCCGAAGTAGAGAGCGAGACCAGCAGCAGGCCTGTCATGCCGAGCACGAGCACGAGGTCGAGCAGCTTGCGTCGCACCAGCGGCGGGTTGCGGTGGATGTCCCAGGCCACGTTGATGGCGTAGCGCAGGGCGCTCATGGCGCTCGTCACCGAGGCCACGAGGACCACGATCGAGACGACTCCCAGACTGCCCGCCGCGGCCAGCGACTCGCTCACGGTTCGCTCGAGTGGTCCGCGGTCTCCCTCTCCGGCCAGGGGGACGAAGTCGAACACCGTATCGATGACCCGCCCGCGGATCTCCACGGGCTCGAACACGAGCCCGAACGAGGCCGTCAGCAGCAGCGCGACGGGGATCGCCGAGAGCGCCGCGAAGAAGGCGATCTGCGCGGCGGCGCGGTGGCCGCGGTCATCGACCATCTCGACTACCGCGCGCCAGCTCGTGAGCAGGAAGCGGTCGAGCAGGCGGGCGACCGCGCGGGGGAGGGGAGGCGAGAACACGGCCGACGATGGTGGCGCATCGCCCCGCGGCGCGCTCCGCCGGGGCGCTCGCTCAGCGAGAGCTCGTCTTCACGAACCGCCGAACGGCGAGCGGCGCGAAGATGGCCACGAGCGGGATCGACCACGCGATCGCCATCAAGACGGGGTGCTGGGCCGGCAGCGAGGCCCCGGTGGCGAACGGATTGGGGTTGCCGAAGAGGTCGCGACAGGCCGACGAGACCGCGCTGATCGGATTCCACCCGGCGAACACCCGCAGGGGCGCGGGCATGCCGTCGATAGGCACGAACACGTTGGAGAGAAGACGATCGGGAAGAGGGCGATGAAGCCGAAGGTCTGAGCGGCCTCGGGAGAGCGTACGGTGAGCCCGACGAAGGCTCCCAGCCAGCTCATGGCCAGACCGAACAGCGCTTTGGCCGGGGGCGAGCTGCCCGGCTACGATCCGGCGGCGCGCGAGCGGGCGCTACGCGACGGGCGCTTCCAGCGTTAGCTCGCCGAGCTCTCCAACCGGTCGGCGAGGCGGTTCATGCCGAGCTCGCGGGCGGCGCCCGCCGCGCCGGCGCGATCGGTCTCGCGGTCCGGCGGAAGCTCGACCTCGACGTCTCGCAGGGTTGCGACCTCCTTGAAGGCCAGCAGCTCGTCGCTGGCGTCGAGCAGGCCGGTGCGCACGCGCACGCTCGACTCGCCGAGGGCGCCGTCGAGCGTGGCCTCGAGCGAGCCGTGGCGGGTGAGCAGCGCCGCCGCCGTCTTCTCCCCGACGCCCTTGGCCCCCGGGATCCCGTCGGAGGGGTCGCCGCGCAGCGCGATGAAGTCGGGCACGAGCGCCGGCGGCACGCCGTAGCGGCGCTCGACCTCGGTCGGGTCGACGACCTCGGCGCCCTCGCGG
>JACCTJ010000019.1 GCA_013812485.1 Thermoleophilaceae bacterium | reverse complement strand
CGTCTCGACAGCGGATCCGAAGCGGCGCTGAACGTCGTGCGAGCGCAAGGGTTCAACGACTCCGAGGCGGTCCGGATCGCCCTCCGGGAAGCCGCCGCTCGCCGGCGCGGTCGCTCGGCGCTGCGGGAAGAGGCCTCGCGCCTGGCCGCTGACGCTGAGGACCGCGCGGAGATGGAGCTCGTCCGCGAGCAGATGGCGGAGCTCGCGCCCCTGGACCTCGAGTAGTCGATGGTCCGAGGCGAGGTCTTTCGCTTGCCCGCACCTCGCTCGGCTCGCGGCCACGAGGAACGGGGCGCCCGCTACGCCGTGGTTGTGCAGTCAGACGAGCTGCTCGAGCTCAGCACGACCCTCGTCGCCCCTACCTCCAGGGGCGCGCGGTCCGCCAGCTTCCGACCGGTCATCGAACTCGACGGCGAAGATACGCGAGTCTTGGCGGAGCAGGCGACCGTGGTGGATCCGCAGCGCCTCGGCCGCTCAGCGGGACGCTTGGATGCAGCCGAGCTACGGGCGCTCGACGAGGCGCTGCTGCTCGTGTTCGGCTTGTAGAGGGTCCGTCCGTAACGCCCTCGCGCCCCACGGTGCATGCCTGAACTCGGGCGAGCACGTGCAAGCACCGCCGCGGAACGCTGCCGCCATGGCCGACACCGAGCGCCTCGCCGTGGAACTCTCGCCAGGCGTACCGGGCGATGGCGCCCCGCGAGGAGCGCGTCAGGGTCGTTTCAGCCGGCGCCCGACCGGGCTCGCGAGCGTGCGCCCGGCGACGACTCCGCCGACGCCGCCGAACAGGTGCCCTTGCCACGAGATTCCCTCTTCCGGCAGCAGGCCGCCGAGCAGCGCACCGCCCCACACGAGCGCGACCACCGCGGCCAGAACGAAGTCGCGCGGGCGCCGGCTGAAGAAGCCGCGGCTGAGCAGGTAGCCGGCGTAGCCGAAGACGACCCCGCTCGCGCCGATGTGCAGCGATGAGGCCGGCGCGAGGAGCCAGGTGCCGAGGCCGCCGACGAGCGCGACGATCGCGGTCACCGCGATCACCCGCAGCACGCCTCCGAGCGCGATCAGGGAGCCGAGCAGCAGGAAGGGCACCGTGTTGGCGGCCACGTGGCCAAGCCCGGCGTGCAGGAACGGGGCGGCGACGATCCCGAAGAGGCCGTCCCCGTCGCGAGGCTCGATCCCGTACTGGTCGAGGCGCAGACCGCTCACCGCGTCGACGACCTCGATGATCCACATGAGCGCCGCCATGCCGGCCACGAGGGCGAACCCTTCGCGGCGCCGGGCGCCGGGGCGGGAGTCGGTCGGATCGATGAGGGGCGACGTGCTCGCGGACACAGTCTGAAGTTAGCCGCCCGCCGGCACGCGCCGGCTTGCCTGATCAGCCGGTGAGCAGCGAAGCCGCCTCGCGTGCGCAACCCCAGGACAGGGTGACCCCGCCTCCACCGTGGCCGTAGTTGTGCACGCAGCGCGCCCCGCTGATCTGCTCGGCCTCGAGCCGCGGTGCCGGTCGTGCTGGTCGCAGCCCGACCTGGTGGGCACGCACTGTCGCCTGGCGTAGTCGGGGCTCGACGGCGATGCAGCGCTGCAGGATCTGCTCGGCGAGATCAGGGTCGGGGTCGAGGGTCTCGTCGCCGTCGGTCCGGGTCCCGCCGAGCACGACGTGATCGGGGTAGGGCCAGTAGGCAGCCCAGCTTGGACTGAACGGCGCCTCGACGAAGAACTCCTCGAGCCCGGGGTTATCGACAATGACCTGCTGGCCGCGGACCGCACGCACGGTGGGGTCGGGGACCAGCTCGCGGGCGCCGAGGCCGGCGCAGTTGACGAGCAGGGGCGCCACCTCAGCGAGCTCCGTCAGATGGTGAAGGTCACCGAACTCGATTCTCCCGTCGGCGGCCTCGAGCCGGCGGACGAGGTAGTCGAGGTAGACCGGCATGTCGACCAGCGGGAGTGTGGCCCAGAAGCCGGACCCGAATCCTTCGGGCAGATCGCCCAGCGCGCACGGCTCGAAGCCCGGAAGCGGAGGGCCGCTCGCTCGTGCCGCCAGGCGGCCTCGGCGCAGCGCCACCCCGGTCCCAGGCACGCTCGCCAGCGTCGTGAAGGTCTCGATCGACGCTCGCTCCCACGCCGCGGCCGGCTCTCCCGCGGGCGCCACGCTCGGTCCGACCATCGCCGAGGCCACCGCCGAGGTCGTCTGCGATGGAGCCGACCGGGTCCGCACCTGCACCACGAGGCCCCGCTCGGCGAGCTCGATCGCCGTCGTCAGCCCGATGACCCCTGCGCCGACCACCGCCACATCTGGTCGCTGTGTACCGGTCACGCCTGAACCTCCTCTGTCTGGCCCGCCGAAGCAGGTGCCTCGAATAGGCCCGTCTGGGACTTGAGTTGGGCTAGGTGGAGGCGAGCGACCGCAACGTTCGCAGCAGCTCACTCGGCTTGGCGTTGGCGAAGAAGGCACGGTCGGCGGCTTCCACCACTTCGATTGCCTGCTCTGCGACCCGGGCGCCGGGCGCGGTGCTGGCGATGTGCCACGCGCGACCATCCCGCGGGTCGCGGCCGCGGCTGAGGAGGCCACGTCGCTCGAGCGCGCGGAGGACCTGGGAGGTCATCATCGGGTCGGTCCCGGCGTGGTCCGCGACCTCGCGCTGAGTTGGCGGGTCCTCTCCGTTGCGCGACAGCCACCAGACCGAGGCGAGCAGCACGAACTGCACGTGCGTGAGGCCCACTGGCTTGAGCGCCGCGACGATGCTGCGCTGCCAGCGGTTGGTGACCCGCCAGAGCAGAAAGCCCGGGCTCTGGCCCGGGCCGTGGTGCTCAGGGTGGTCGTCGTTCACCGCGACGCGCCGGTTGCCGACTCGCGCTCCGCGACGCGCGCGAGCGTCTTGACGGTCTCGGGCAGGCCCTTGGCGATGCCACGGCCGATGACCCTGGAGAAGAGTGGCGTCGTCAGGCCGCTGATGGTGACACTGTGGGTCACGCGGGTGCGGTTGCCCTCGCGGACCGCTGAGTGCTCGAAGCGCATCCGGGAGAGAGGCAGCTTCGTCACGTCGGCGAAGCCTTCTGCCGGCCGCACCTCGATGAGCTCGAATCGCACCTTCGGGCCGCCGGTGGGCTTCAGCGTGCCCTTCGTGCCGGTCGCGAACGGGCCCTCGAGGGTCACGTGCTCGACGCCACCGTCCCAGACGGGCCAACTCGTCACGTCGCTCCACTGTGCCCAGATGCTCTCCGGCGAGGCGGGGGTGTACTCGGTGTGCTCGATCGTCCACTGCATGGGTCTCGCTCCTTTCGCCCAGGATAATATGTGCGCATACTAGCATCGGTGCTAAGCGCGCATGCGGGTTGCGATCGGGCCGGCGACAGGCCCTGCTCAAGTTCCCCAGCCGGACACACGTGGCGCCCCGTGTGGTGAAAGGGACAACGCTGTGCTACACGCTGTAGCGCTCGCCCGCCGGCGCCGGCAGCGCGTCGAGCTCGGCCAGGTCCTCGGCCGACAGCTCGAGCCGCGCGGCACCCGCGTTCTCGGTCAGGCGCTCGACCCGCCGCGTGCCGGGGATCGGCACGACGCGGTCGTACTGGGCGAGCAGCCACGCCAGCGCGACCTGGCCGGGCATCGCGTCGTAGCGCTCGGCCACCGCACGGACGCGGTCGAGGATCGCGAGGTTCTGCTCCATCGCCTCCTCGGTGAAACGCGGGTTCGAGCCGCGCATGTCGCCGTCGGTGATCGTCTCGCGTGTGACCTGGCCGGTGAGAAAGCCCCGCCCCAGCGGCGCGAAGGGGATGAAGGCAGCGCCGTGGTCGCGGCACCAGGCGAGCATCCCGTTGTCGACCGGTCCGCGCTCCCACAGCGAGAACTCGGACTGCAACGAGGCGACAGGGTGGACGGCCTGCGCCGCCTCGAGCTCCTCGACGTTCGCCTCGGACATCCCGATCGCGCGCGCCTTGCCCGCGGCGACGACCTCGGCCATCGCGCCCCACGTCTCCGCGACGGGCACCTCGGGGTCGGTGCGGTGCAGCTGGTAGAGGTCGACGTGGTCGGTGCCCAGGCGCTCGAGCGAGGCGTCGATCGCCGCCCGCACGTGCTCGGGACGCCCATTGCGGGAGATCTCCATCGGCTCGACCGAGCGCACCTCCAGGCCGCACTTGGTCGCCAGCACCATGTCGGCGCGCCGGCCCTCGAGCGCCCGGCCGACCAGCTGCTCGTTGGTGTAGGGGCCGTAGGCGTCGGCCGTGTCGATCAGCGTCACGCCGATGTCGAGCGCGTGGCGGATGACCGAGATCGAGCGCTCGTCGTCGCGGTCCTCGGGGTTGTAGGCCCACGACATGCCCATGCAGCCGAGGCCGATGGCGCCGATCGGCGGGCCGTCGGGTCCGAGCGTGCGCGTGGGGAGCGAGAAGTCGTCCATGAAGGCGAGGCTAGTGGTCCTTGGCCGGCCTGAGCTCCTCGTGGCGAGGACGATCAGTCTCATGGGAGGCTCCGGCCCAACGGCGAGATCGTGCTCGCCTGCGAGTCGCGCCTCGTGAGCGCTGGCCAGCCCGGCGAAGGCTGAGCGCCGCCTCGTCCCCGAGCGGAATCGCGGCGGCCGGTCATGCTCTGCGCATGCGCGCATCTCGCCACGATCTTCACCCGTTCCTCGATCAGCCACCCCCGCTCGCGATCGCGCACCGGGGTGGCGCCGAGGAGGCTCCCCAGAACACGCTCGAGGCGTTCGGCGCCGCGATCGCCCTCGGCTACCGCTACCTCGAGACCGACGCCCACGTCACTCGAGACGGAGTCCTGGTGGCCTTCCACGATCCGCGACTCGACGACGTCACCGACCGGACGGGCGTGATCGCCGCCCTGACCATCGCCGAGGTCGAGGCCGCCGACGCCGGTCACGTCTTCTCGCCCGACGACGGCCGGAGCTTTCCGTTCCGGGGTCGCGGCCAGCGAGTCCCGCGGCTCGAGGAGCTGCTGATGCGCTGGCCGAGCGCTCGCTTCAACATCGATCCCAAGGACGACGCCTGCGTCGAGCCGCTCGCCGCCCTGATCGAGCGGCTCGGGGCCTGGGACCGCGTCGCCTTCGGCGCCTTCTCTGATCGCCGCCTGCGTCGTGTCCGCGCGCTCAGCGGCGGTCGCGCGTGCACGTCGATGGGACCGCGCGCCGTGGCCGCCGCGCGCGCCGCCGTGCTCTCCGGACGGATGCCGCGTCAGGGCGCGGACTGCGTGCAGGTCCCACTTCGCAGCGGGCCGATACCGATCGTCACCGCTCGCTTCGTGGAGGCCGCCCATCGCGCGGGCCTGCCGGTCCACGTCTGGACCGTGGACGACGAGCCGACTATGCACCATCTGCTCGACCTCGGCGTCGACGGCATCATGACCGACCGCCCGCGGCTGCTGCGCGATGTGCTCGCCGCCCGCGGGTTCGGCCTCGCCGGTACGGACGAAGGCGAGTAAGGGCCCGCCCGTCCCGGGTAGTCCCGTTCCCATGGCACCGGGCGAGGTCGCGTTCGTGCTCGGCGGAGGCGGCCACCTCGGCGCGCACGAGGTCGGGATGCTCGCCGCGCTGCTCGAGCACGGCATCGCGCCGTCGTTGATCGTCGGGACCTCGGTCGGGGCGATCAACGGCGCCGTGATCGCGACGCAGCCGTCGGTGGCGACGGCGGGGCGGCTCGCCGGCGTGTGGTCGCGCTTCGAGCAGGAGGGCGTCTTCACCGGGTCGATCGTCCGGCGCCTCGCGACGCTCGCGCGAACGCGCACGCATCTGCACGGCGACGACGCGCTGCGCGGCCTGCTGCGCGACGTGCTCCCCGAGCGCATCGAGGACCTGGCGGTGCCGTTTCAGTGCGTCGCGGCGAGCATCGAGCGTGCTTCGGAGCACTGGTTCGAACAGGGACCGCTCGTCGACGCCGTGATGGCATCCGCCGCGGTGCCCGGCATCCTGCCGGCTGTCGAGATCGGCGGCGAGCACTTCTTCGACGGCGGGATCGTCAACAGCATCCCGGTGTCGCGGGCCGTCGAGCTCGGAGCACGGACGCTGTACGTGCTGCACGTCGGCAGGCTCGACCGCGCGCTCGAGGCGCCGCGCTGGCCGTGGGAGGTCGGGCTCGTGGCGTTCGAGATCGCGCGCCGCCATCGCTTCATCGGTGACCTCGCGCGGCTGCCCGACGATGTGACGGTGCATGTCCTGCCGACCGGCCGGGCCGACCCGCCGCGCTACAACGACCTCTCGCAGCTGCGCTACCGCGACACGTCGAACATCGGCGAGCGGATCAGGCAAGCGCACGCCGCGTCGTTGAGCTACCTCGTCGAGCGCGGCCTCGGCGGTGCGCCGTGATCGTGCCGCCGAAGCTCGTCCGGCGTCTCGTGCTCGCCCCGCT
>JACCTJ010000099.1 GCA_013812485.1 Thermoleophilaceae bacterium | reverse complement strand
GACGATCATCTCGGCGGACTCGGGCGGTCGCATCGACTATGTGAACCCGGCCGGACTCGAGCTGTTCGGCTACACCGCCGACGAGCTCACCGATGAGCCGCTCACGGTGCTCATGCCCGAGCGCTTTCGCGAGATGCACGAACGCGGCATGTCGCGCTTCCTCGCCTCGGGTGAGGCGAAGGTCATCGGCCGCACCGTCGAGCTGGTCGGGCTGAGGCGCGACGAATCCGAGCTGGCCCTGAGCGCCTTCGAGAAGGAGGGGAGCGTCAGCTTCACCGGGCTGATCCGCGACATCAGTGAGCGACGGCTGTCCGAGGAGACCCTGCGCCGGTCCGAGGAACTCTACTCGCGTCTCGTGAACAGCCTGCCGGACACCTTCCTTGCGCTGATCGACGAACGGCTCACCCTGAACGTTGCGGGGGACGCGCCGGTCTGGATCGGCTGGAGCCGGGAGGAGATCGACGGCAGGGCGATCCGCGACGTCTTTCCGCCTGAGCGCGCCGAACTGCTCGAGGAGGCGGCCCGAGCCGCCTTGAACGGAGAGCGCCGCACGCTCGAGTGGCCCTCGCTGCGCCTGCCTCGCCACTTCACCCTCGACCTCGTGCCCCTTCGTGCCACTGAGGACGATCCGCCTTCCCTACTGCTCGTCGGCCGTGACGTGACCGAGAGCCGCGAGCGCGAGCTCGAGCTCGCCGCCGCCCGCGACGAGGCGCTCGAGGCCTCGCGAGCCAAGTCGGCCTTCCTGGCCGACATGAGCCACGAGATCCGGACGCCCATGAACGGAGTGATCGGGATGACGGAGCTGGTGCTCGACACCGACGTCGATGCTCAGCAACGCGAGTACCTGGAGACGGCGCACAGCTCGGGCGAGGCGTTGATGAAGATCATCGAGGACGTGCTCGACCTATCGAAGATCGAGGCCGGACGGCTCCAGCTCGTCGAGGACGACTTCGACCCGCAGACGGTCGTGGACGAGGTCTGCGACGTGGTCGCGGCGCGCGCGCACAAGAAGGGCCTCGAGCTCCATTCCCAGACCTCCGGGTCGTTGCCGTCGCTCGTCCGTGGCGACGAAGGGCGATTGCGCCAGATCGTTCTCAACCTGGCCACCAACGCGATCAAGTTCACCGAGCAGGGCGAGGTAACCGTCTGCGTCGAGCGGCTCGAGGACGCCGACGGGCGCGCGCATCTGCGCTATGCAGTCTCCGACAGCGGCATCGGCATCGACGCGCACAAGCTCGTCCAGCCCTGCACGCCGGCGATTTCGTGATCAACCGCCGGGCGCCGGCGCAGCAGATCGCTCGGGGCGACATCGTTACCTTCAAGGACCCGCAGCTCGGGCGCAACATCACCCATCGCGTCGTCGAGCGGCGCGAGGCGGGCGGGCGCGTCGCCTTCGTCACGCGCGGGGACGCCAACTCCGGCGTCGAGCGCTGGAGCGCCGGGCCGCAGGAGCGGATCGGACGCCTCGTGGCTTCGATTCCTCGCCTCGGCTTCGCGCTCGGCCTCGTCACCAGCCCGCTCGTCCGTCTCCTCCTCACCGCGGTCTGCGCCGTCGGGCTGTGCACGCTGGCGCTGCGCTGGATCTGGCGCGTCCAATGAGACGGGCCCCGCCTCAAGTCTGGGAGAGAGGCGTCGATGAGAGGAGTTGGACGCGCGGAGCCATCTCGGCGCCCCGACGGATGCCTCGCGGCGACCTCGCCCATGTTCAAGCCCAGAACCGTCACCACCAAGCTCCTTGCCACGGCCTTTGCCGTGAGCGCGATCGGCTCGCTCGCGGGCGCGAGCACGTGGTCGGCCTTCAACGACCTGACCGCCAACCCCGGCAACACCTTCGGGGCCGGAACGGTCGCCATCAGCGACGACGACTCGGGAGCCGCGATGTTCAACGGGCTCACCAACCTCAAGCCCGGCGACTCGGCCACCCGCTGTCTCGTCGTGACCTACGGCGGCTCGTTGCCCGCCACGGTCCGACTGCACGGCACGACCGGGGGGACCGGCCTCGATTCCTACCTGCAACTGCGGGTCATCCGCGGCGCCAAGTCGAGCGCTTTCTCCGGATGCGGGGACTTCACCGCCGATCCGACCACCTACCTGGCCGGAAAGCCCGCCGGCACGGTCTACGACGGGACCCTCGCGGGCTACCCGGACTCCTGGGCCGGCGGCATCGTCGACCCGGTAACGGGCTCGCCCGAGACGTGGATCACGGGCGAGTCTCACGCGTACCGCTTCGAGGTGACCGTGCAGAACGACGTCGCGGCCCAGGGCAAGACCGCGACGCAGGCCTTCCGCTTCGAGGCGGAGAACGAGTGAGACGGGCATGAGACGACTCTTCATCATTCTCGCCTGCGTGGCCGCGCTCGGCGCGCTCGTCGGCACGACCCTGAGCGCCTTCTCGGACACCACCTCGAACAGCTCCAACAGCTTCGAGGCCGCGACCGCCTTCGGCGGCGACCTGCGCATGGCCTCGGGCTCGTTCACGGGCGACGGTTCGGACAACCGCTCGATCGACGCTGGCTTCCAGCCCGATCTCGTGATCGTCAAGGCGAGCACGAACCAGATCGGTTGGGCCCGGACCTCGAGCATGACCGGCGACAGCTCGAAGCCGCTGGCGGGAGCGACCGTCCTCGGCACCAACCGCATCCAGTCCTTCGCCGCGAACGGGTTCACCGTCGGTACCGACGCGGCGGTGAACGGGAACGGGACGACCTACTCCTGGCAGGCGTTCAAGGCCGACTCGAGCGTCCTCAAGCTGGGGAGCTACACCGGAAACGGCGCAGCGGCCCGAGGGGTGACCGGGGTCGGCTTTACCCCCGAGTACGCGGCTGTGCTGCCCGCGAGCGCGCAGCGCGCCAACCAGCGCTACGCCGGCATGACGCGCGGCTTCCAGTTCGACAACGACACCGGCACGACCACGCGGATCACCTCGCTCGACGCCGACGGCTTCTCGGTCGGCAACAGCGCCGAGGCCAACACGAACGGCACCGTCTACCACTACATCGCTTTCAACGAGGCGGCCGGCAGCGTCAAGAAGGGCTCCTACGCGGGCACCGGCGCAAGCAAGGCGGTGACCGGTGTGGGCTTCAGCCCGCTGTACGCCATGGTCCGGGCCAACGACACGGCGACCGCGCGGCGGGGCCATCAGCGCTCAGCGGCGACAGCGGGGACCGGGTCGCAGTTCTTCACCAACCTGGCCAACATTACGACCGGGATCCCCTCGCTCGACGCCGACGGCTTCTCGGTCGGCACGGACGCCTCCGTCAACGCCAACGGCGCCACCTATCACTATCTGGCCTTCAGGAACGCCGGCGGCGGATGCCCGACGCCCGGCTCCCAGACGGTCACGGCCAGCGCCGACAGCTGGGTCGATCAGTCGAGCCCGGCCACCAACAAGGGCAATGACTCGGCCCTCTTGGTGACCTCGAAGAGCGGCAACGCCAACACCCGCGCGCTCGTGCAGCACAGCCTTCCATCGGTGCCCGCAGGGTGCACCGTGACCGCCGCGAAGCTGCGTCTCTACGACAGCTCACCGACTGCCGGGCGCACCATCGAGGCGGTCCCCAACAGCGCGGCCTGGACCGAGAACGGCGTCACCTGGGCCAACCAGCCGTCGACGACCGGAGCGGCCGCCAACGCGACGAGCACCGGTGCCGTCGGCTTCATGGAATGGACGGTCACCTCTCAGGTGCAGTCGATGTACTCCGGCTCGAACCACGGCTTCAGGGTCCGCGACGCCACTGAGGACGCGGCCGCCGGTCCGATGCAGTCCTTCCGCGGCCGCGAGGCGGGGAGCACGCCGCCCGAGCTCGTCGTGACCTTCGGCTAGCTGGCGCGAGTCGCCACGCGCCGCTCAGGTGCTCAGCACGGTCTCGTCGTAGAGCTTCTTGACCCGCACCGCGCCCGCCGGCGCGGTGCCGATGCAAAGCTCGCAGAGGACGCACTCGTCGAGGTTGTCCTCGACGACCTCCACTCGTCCGTCCGCGTCGGCGAAGATGTCGACCGGGCACGCCTCCTCGAGACGCCGCGCGAGGTCGGGGTCGCCGGCGACTGACTCGTCGACCTCGACGTCGATGAACAACCCGGCCATCAGGCCACCACCTGCCCTCCGGCGCCGGCGCGCCCGCCCAGGCGCTCGCGCACGAGGTCGGGGATCTCGGCGATCTCCTGCGCGACGGCGATCCCCGCGGCCTCGAGCCGTGCGATCTTCTCGGCGGCGGTGTCGGCCTTGCCCTCGACGATCGTGCCGGCGTGGCCGAAGCTCATCCCCGGCATCTCGTCCATGAACCGGCCCGCCATGAAGGCGACGATCGGCAGGCGGGAGCGGTTCTCGATCACCCACGCGGCCAGCTCGGCCTCCATGCGCCCGCCGGGCTCGGAGTAGATGACGATGGCCTCGCTCTGGTCGTCGGCCTCGAACAGGGGCATGAGCTCGGCGTAGGTCGAGCCGATGATGGGGTCGCCGCCGATGGAGATTGCCGTCGAGACCCCGAGGCCGGCGGCGGTCAGCGTTGAGGAGATCTCGGTGGTCATCCCGCCCGAGCGGGACATGACGCCGACCGAGCCGGGCTGGTAGGCCTTGACGACGTCGCGTGCCGGGCCACCGATCCCGCCCATCTTGCCCACGCCGGGCCGGATCAGCCCGAGGCAGTTGGGCCCGATGATGCGCGCGCCGCGCAGGTTCGCCAGCTCGACCATCTGGGCGACGTCGTAGCGGGGGATGCGCTCGGTGACGATGACCACGAGCCGGACGCCGGCCTCGATCGCCTCGAAGACCGCGTCGCGCGTGAAGGCTGGGGGGACGGTGACCACGGAGCCGTCGGGGACCTGGCCGGTGGCCTCGACGAGCTGAGCGACGGAGTCGAAGACCGGCACGCCGTGGACCTCGCGGCCGCGGCGGCCGGGAGTGACGCCGCCGATGATCGTCGAGCCGTAGTCGAGGCACTCGCGCGTGAGGTTGACCGCCTCGCGCCCGGTGATGCCCTGGACGATGAAGGTCGTCGACTCGTCGATGAGGATCGACATGCCGCTAGCCCTCCAGAACCTCGTCGGCGCCGGAGAGTCGCTCGGTCGGCGGCTTCTCCGCGCCGGGCTCCTCGCCGCGCAGCGGTGCCGCACCGTCCGAGCCGCCCGAGACCTTCTCGACCGCGATCCGCGCCGCCTCGTGCATCGACACCGAGCGGTCGGCGTACTCGAGGCCGTAGCGGTCGAGGATCTTGAACCCCTCCTCCTCCCAGGCGCCCGGGATGCGGAAGACGGCGATCTTCTCGGCCGGGTCGAAGCCGAGCTCGACGCAGGCCTTTATCACCCCGCGAGCCACGATGTCGACCCGGGTGTTCGAGACGGTCGACATCATCACCGCGATCTTCTCGACGCCGGGCTTCTGCAGTACGAGCTTGGTGAGGTTCGCCGCCTTCGAGACGCTCGGGTTGCCCCCGATCTCGCAGTAGTTGGCGGGGTTACCGCCGTGATGGCGAACCGCGTCGAACAGGGTGAGCGAGCCGCCGCCGGCGCCGATCACGAGGCCGAGGTTGCCGTCGAACTCGGTCACGTTGCCGGCCACGCCGCGGTGGTCGACCGAGTCGATGCGCTCGCCCTCGATCTCGAACGGCGTCGCCTCGCGCGCCTCGCGGGTCTCGTCCTCGCCGACGCCGAGCTCGGTCAGCAGCGCCTTCTGGCGCGGCCGGGCCTCGTTCTCCATCTCCATGTGCGCGTCGACGGCGACGAACGAGCCGTCCTCGAGCTTGACCAGCGGGTTGATCTCGGCGAGTGTCATGTCGTAGGTGGCGAACAGGCGGGCGAGTGCGGAGAGGATCGGCGTGAGGCGGGTGAGCTCGCGGCCGGTCAGGCCGGTCTGGGCGATCGCGTCCTTGGCCCGGAAGTCCATTGGGGGAAGAACGGTCGAGAAGTGGCCGCGGCCGATGTGGTCGGGGTGGGTCTCGGCGACCTCCTCGATGTCGATCCCGCCCATGTCCGAGAACACGAAGGTCGGCAGCTTGCGCACGCCGTCGTAGATCACGCCAGCGTAATACTCGTGGGCGATCTGAGCCTTGGCGGCGACGAGCACGCCGCGCGGGACTTGGCCGTTGATCTCGAGCGCGAGGATGTCGCGCGCGTGCGCCTCGCACTCCTCAGGCGTATCGGCGAACTTGACCCCGCCGGCCTTCATGCGTCCGCCGGCGAGGACCTGCGACTTGATGACGACCGGACCGCCGACGTCCTCGGCGATCTTCCTGGCCTCCTCGGGCGTCTCGGCGTGCCCCGACTGGGTGATCGGGATTCGCTCGCGCTCGAGGATGCGGCGGGACTCGTACTCGAAGAAGCGCATAGAAGGGCGGAAATTTAGCGTGGCGCGGCTTCGGAGGATAGTATGGGTCGCAACATGAAGACGACAATCGATATTGCCGATGGTCTGCTCGAGGAGGCGCGGGCCCGAGCGAAGGCCGAGGGCACGACGGTGCGCGCGCTGGTCGAGCGCGGGCTGCGGGAGGTGCTGGCCGAGCGGCCGGCGGAGGAGCCCTGGCGCTTCGAGCCGGTGACTGGAAAGCTTCGTCCCAAGCCCGGCGTGGATCTTCGAAACTGGGACCAGATCCGGGAGATCATCTACAGCGACGTAC
>JACCTJ010000333.1 GCA_013812485.1 Thermoleophilaceae bacterium | reverse complement strand
TTTGTGACCGCCGGAGTCGAGTTCGATGACGGCACGCGCGTCTTCGGTATCTCGTGGGCAGTCATCGAGGCTCACGACCCATGAAGTCCGCTGCTCTGGGGACAGGTCGAGGGTGATCGGGACGCTTCCGATCGCCTCTATCCCGGATCGGCCCCGGTGAGCGCGAACCTCACGACCGGGTTCGCGAAGGGCGTGGTCTCGATGCGTTTCTCAGTCTCGAGCGACCCAGCGGATCGAGCGCCGACGACAAGCTGGTCGGCTCGGCCAGCGCCATTGTGCCGACCGGCCCTTCAAGGGCGCCCGACGTCCTCGACGTCGAGGACGGCAGGTCGGGCGATTTCGCCGACAGAGGGGACTGGGGCCGGACGGCTGCGCCGTTGCGAATCGAGACAGCCGAGCAACGACCCCACGAAGCATCCGTATCCGTCAGGCCGTCTTCGCGTCCTCCCTTCGAAACGAATTCCAGACCCGTTGGCGTGTGACCTAACTTCTTGGGGTCTGAGGCGTTGTAGTCGCAGCGGCCATCTGACAAGACCCCTCTCCGCGCGGGGTTTATGACCTCGCTCACTCCGATTGACCTCGCTCACTCCGATCTCCGCCGTGACGACCTCAGCCCCCTCATCGCCGCCGGGCAACCAGAGGCTCACACCGCGGCCTCGCGAACAGGCGATCTTCGTCACCGATGGCCGCGGCCGCCCGCGTGTGCTGAAGGTGCTCGCCGCCATCGGCGCGGTAGCCGCGCTGGCATGGCTGTTGGCCCTCGGCACGGCTCTCACCGGCCTCGGACGCCTGCCGGGCATTCCCCTTCCGGGAGACGGAGCGCCCGATGCGAAGGCGCAAGGCGCCCACGCCGACCGGGGTCCCGCCGCCGTCCTGCCCGCCACGCTCGCCGCACAGCGGGGCCCGCGCGCCCGCGGCTCTTCGAGTGACGATCGTCGCGGCGGCGACAGCCGCCGTCGCAAGGATCGCAGCGACCGCGCAAACCGGAGCATCGCCGGGTCCCGCGATGGGAGGCGGTCAAACCGTAGGCGCTCGCCTGTCTCCGCCGCAGTGGGCGGCCGCGAGTCAGGCCGCCCGGTCACTCCCTCAGTGCGGCGCGCGCCCTCCCGCCAGGGCACAAGGGGCGGCCCGCCGGATCCCGGGGCGGGTAGCGGCTCGGGCGCCGGCCCGCCGGCGGGCGGTTCGAGTCACGGGCCTCCCGCACACTCGAACGCGGGTGGGGTGCACCGTGCGAGCGGTCCACCCGCGGGCCATGGACGTCCGGAAGCGCCTGGGCGCTCGCATACCCGCGCGGACCCGCCGCGTCGCCACTAGGCGCGGTGGCGCGCCCCGACGCACGCGACCCGAGTCTGTCCGTTCCACGCAGGCGACGACGGCGTCCACCCGGACATTGGGGACTTCTCGCCTTCTGCCTCGCGACGTCCGCCGTGCTGTTGCTGGTGCACGGAATCTCGACCCGCGCCATAGGCGAGAGCGGCACGCCCTCGCGCACCAGCGGGAGCGGTTCCCCTCTGTCCGAAGACACCTCGCTCCTGTCGACAGGGAATGAGCGTACGAGCCCGCTTCGCTCCGCCGCGCCCTCGCCAGGTAAGCGCATCGCCCTGACCTTCGACGACGGACCCGATCCCCGTTGGACGCCGCGCATCGCGGCGACGCTGCGACGACTCGGTGTGCCGGCCACCTTCTTCGTGATGGGTTCGCAGGTCGCCCGGCATCCCGACATCGCGCAACGCTTGCATCGAGACGGCTTCGAGCTCGGAAATCACACCTTCACCCATACCGCCATCTCGGCCGGAGGGGCGTGGCGGCGCTCGCTCGAGCTCGGGCTCACCGAGCGAGCGGTCGCCGGGGCAGTCGGCGTCCGCCCGCGCCTCGTACGACCGCCGTACTCCTCGAGTCCCGATGCCGTGACCTCCGGCCAGGTTGGTCCGCTTGCTTCGGTCGCCGAGCGCGGGTATCTGATTGCGCTGTCCGATCTCGACACGAAGGATTGGCAGAAGCCGCCCGCGGAGGCGATCGTCCGCAGGGCGGTGCCGAACAGTGGGGAGGGCGGGATGGTCCTGATGCACGACGGGGGCGGTGGCGATCGCTCCGCGACGCTTGCGGCGCTTCCGCGGCTCGTCTCGCGCCTGCGGGCGAAGGGTTTCGGGTTAGTGCGGGCTTCGGAGCTGGCGTCCCTCCCACGAGCGGCGGCGGAGGTGCCCGCCTCGCCCTGGGAAAGCTTCCAGGGGTCGCTCCTCATCGGCTCGCTCGCCATCTCGCGAGCGGTGGTCGGCGGGCTCGGCGCGATGCTCGCCGTGATCGCCGCTCTGGCCATCGCGCGCACCTTCGTCCTTTTCGCCCTCGCTCGTCAGCACCGCCGACTCCAGCGCCGGGTCCCCTTCGACTCCACCTTCCATCCACCGATGTCGGTGATCGTGCCCGCCTTCAACGAGTCGGTGGGGATCGAGCGAGCCGTTCGCTCGCTCGCCGCGAGCGACTACCCCGATTTCGAGGTTGTCGTCGTCGACGACGGCTCGACCGACGGCACGGGCGAGATCGTCGAGGCCCTCGAGCTGCCGCAGGTGCGCCTCGTGCATCAGGCGAACGCCGGCAAGGCGGCCGCGCTCAACCGAGGCATGTCTGAGACTCGTCACGAGATCATCGCGATGGTCGATGGTGACACCGTCTTCGAGCCCGACACCCTGTGCCACCTCGTTCGCCCTTTCGCTGACTCCGGCGTAGGAGCGGTCTCCGGAAACACCAAGGTGGGCAACCGTCGAGGACTCCTTGGCCGCTGGCAGCACATCGAGTACGTCATGGGATTCAACCTCGACCGCCGCCTCTATGACGTGCTCCGCTGCATGCCGACGGTGCCGGGAGCGGTGGGCGGCTTCCGGCGCCGCGCTCTGGCCGACATCGGCGGCGTCTCCGAGGCCACGCTGGCGGAGGACACCGACATCACCCTCGGGGTCGGCAGAGCCGGCTGGCGCGTGGTCTACGCCGGCGACGCTCGCGGCTGGACGGAGGCGCCGAGCAATCTCTCGGGGCTCTGGCGCCAGCGTTATCGCTGGTCGTACGGGACGATGCAGGCCGTCTGGAAGCACCGAGCGGCCATCTGGCGCCCAGGCGAGGAGCGGATCGGTCGACGGGCGATCCCGTACCTCGTGCTGTTCCAGATCGCGCTGCCGATGCTGGCTCCGATCGTCGACGTGTTCGCTCTCTACGGTCTCTTGTTCCTGGATCCGCTGCCGGTGGTCGCGTACTGGGTCGGGTTCAACGCTCTCCAGCTGTTGCTCGGTGTCTACGCCTTCCGACTCGACGGGGAGCCGGCGCGTCCGCTCTGGGCGGTGCCGCTGCAACAGTTCGTCTACCGCCAGCTCATGTATCTCGTCGTCATCGAGTCGGTGATCACCGCGCTGATGGGCAAGCGCCTTGCGTGGCAGAACGTCGAGCGTTCCGGGGATGTCGAGGTGACCCTGCCGGTCCGCCAGCAACAGGGGACAAGGGTGTGAGAAGCGGCAAACCTTCCGTTCCCTGGCCACGACCCTCGACCGCCTTGGGTGGACTCTTCGAGCTCTCGGGCGAGCCCTCTGCGTCAAACTGCCGGAATACGCAGGCCACCGCACCGCTGCGGCGACCTCCGCAAGCAGATTCCCGCCCAGCGTCAAAGAGCTCGTCCCGTACGGACCGAGCGATCTCAGTCAGCTACGTGTCAACGCGGTGCTGGGATCCAGGCCAATGCCAAAGCATCGTTCATCCCGCCACACAAGCGACGGGCGCTCCTAAGAGCGCCCGTCGCACATCAGTAGGCCCGGGCGCTGAGGGCCCGGAGGTTACTTCTAGGGCCGGAAGGCCACCGGCAGGTCCTGCGTGGTCGACGCCGTGCAGTCGACCGGCTCCTGGATGCCGCCCTGCGCCAGGACGTTGGCCTGCACGCCGCAGACGTTCGCGGCGACGCCGATTGGGAT
>JACCTJ010000331.1 GCA_013812485.1 Thermoleophilaceae bacterium | reverse complement strand
AAGGCGATCTCCCACGGGGTGTCGAGGCCGGTGGCCACGGTCTCGACCTGCGGGCGCCCGCTCGAGCGCAGGAGGCCATCCTTCCCGCGCGAGCTGTCGCCGGAGGGACGCGGCTCGGCCTCGGGCGTGCGTTCCTCGGCCCGCGGAGACGGCGGCGAGGCGCTCTCGTCACCGCCGCAGGCGCCGAGTCCCAGCGCGAGCAGGGCGGCCACCACGGCGGCGGCAGGGCGTGCGACGCGGTCCGCGCTCATCGGGCGGTCACCCCGGCGATGGCCTCGGCGACGGCCTCGGGCGCCTCGAGCGGCACCAGATGGCCCGAGTCGGGCTCACGCAGCGTCGCGTGGCCGAGCAGCTCCGCCAGGCTCCGGGCCACCTCGCGGCGGATCGGGGCGCTGCGCTCTCCGGCCATGACCGTGATCGGCGCGCCGATGGCCCGCAACTCGCGCCGGCCGAAGGCGAACGTCGGCGGGGCGCCGAGATCGGCGCCGAAGCCCGCTCCGGCCGAGCGCGCGACATCGAGGCGCTCCGCGCCGACGAGGTCTGAGTAGTTCGGACCGGCCACTGTCTCCAGATACGCATCGACCGCGCCGGCGGACGAGTTCTCTGCCTCGCGAGCCCCCCTCTCGATCGCCTCGCGCAGCTTGCGCACAGTCACCGGCCCGGCCTGCGACAGGGCGAGCACCGGCGGTTCGAGGAGCACCGCGGCGCGGGTCAGGTTCGGGTGGCGGCGCACGAGGTCGAGAGCAACGAGGGCGCCGAGCTCGTGCCCGCAGACGATCGCCGGGGCGGCGCCAAGCGCCTCGATCAGCGCCGCCGCGTCCTCGGACTGCTCGCTGACGGTGGTCCCCCGGTAGGGCTCGGGGGCCTCGCTCTCGCCGTAGGCGCGGCGATCGTAGGCGATCGCGCGCACGCCGTCGCCCAGCGCGGCGATGACCTCCTCCCACACCCTGCGCCCGAGCGCCGTGCCGTGCACGAGGACGACCGGCTCGCCCTCGCCCTGCTCGCCGTAGGCGAGCGAGAGACCGGACGCCTCGACGGTGCCGCTTCCCACCGCCGTCGCGGTCACCGGCCTACGGGATAGAAGCGCCCCAACGCCGGAAGCAGCACGCTGCGCGGCGCGAAGCGGCCGCCAAAGGCGCTGAGGACGTTCCCCGCGCCGGGGATGACCGAGCGCTTGCCCTTCTCGAGGCCGTCGACCGCCGCTCGCGCGACGTTCTCGGCGCTGTCGACGAGGAAGGAGGGAAGCTGATCGAAGGATCCAAGGCCACCCGCTTCGGCGAACTCGGATTCGGTCGGGCCGGGGCACAGGACGGTGGCGGTCACCCCGGTGCCGGCGAGGTCGGTGTGGAGGGCCTCCGTGAAGGAGTTGACGAACGCCTTGCTGGCCGCGTACGTGGCCTGGCGCGGCAGCGGCTGGAAGCCCGCGGTCGAGCCGACGTTGAGGATGGCGCCGCGCGCTCGCGCCACCATCTTCGGCGCGTAGATGCCGCACAGCCCGACGACCGCCTCGACGTTGAGGCGGACCATCCCCTCCTCGTTGTCGGCGTTGATGTCCTGAAACCTGCCGCCGCTCCCGAAGCCCGCATTGTTTACGAGCACCTCGACGGTGAGGTCCCGGTTCTCGATCTCGGTGATCATCTCCGCGCGCCCGTCGTGGTCGGCCACACTCGCGGCGACGATCTCGGCCCGAACGCCGTGGGCGCGGGTCAGCTCGTCGGCGAGCTCGCGCAGGCGATCCTCGCGGCGGGCGACGAGGGTGACTCCGCGACCGCGCCGGGCAAGCTCACGAGCGATCTCGGCGCCGATGCCGGAGGAGGCGCCGGTGACCAGGCAGGTGGAGTCGGGCGCGGGAGGAGGAAGGGCCACAGCGGGGTAACCCTATCGCGGCGACTACACTCGCAGGCGTGTCCTCAGAAGACCCATTCGGGATGTTCGGCGACCCCGAGGAGCTGCGCCGGCGGATGGGCGAGTTCGCCGAGCAGATGCAGGGTGCGCAGAAGGTCGCCTGGGCCGACAACGCGATCAAGCTCGCCGTCGACATGACCGTCGCCGGGATCAATCGGCTCAACCTACAGGGCAACGCCGACCAGCAGGCCGACGAGATCCGCCGCGCGATGGGAAGCCTGTTCCCCGAGGCGGTCACACTCGTGCGCGAGGCGCGCGAGGGGTTCGGGACCGGCTCCTAGGCTGTATCGGGCGGCGCGCCGCCCGCTCCCTCCGCCTTCCTCGCCTCCCGCCCGCGAGCGATCACCCCGCGCCAGTCGGTCGTCCCGAACACCAGCGCGAGCGCGGCGAAGCCCAGCGCCACGTTGACCGCCGCGATCGCCACCTGCTGGCCTACGGCGTAGGCGGCGACCTGCGGCCCGGCGGCGAGGCCCGCGAAGATCACGGCCAGAAGCGCCTGCTGCGCGCCCGCTCCCTGCGGGGTGAGCGGCACGAGCGTCGACATGGCCTGGACCGAGAGCACGAGCAGCGCGTTGCGGACCGAGGCCGGCATCCCGAAGGCGGCGAGGAGGAACCAGAAGCCGGCGAAGCGCAGCACCCACGCGGCCGCCTGCCAGGCCACGACCTCGCGGAGGTAGCGCGGGCGATCGCGGAGGATGACCAGGCCCTGGCGGACCCGAGCCCAGAACGCCCGCACCCGCACCGAGAGCAGGCCGATGGCCGCGAGTCCGGCGACGGCAGCGAAGGTGAGCACGAACAGCGCCAGCTCGGGGTTGCGCGGTATCCACCCGAGCCCGACGCCAGGAATCCTCGAGAGATCGGGAAGGGCGGGCAGCGCCCCCTGGGTCAGCGCGAAGGTGATCAGCGCCACGCCGATCACCGTGTCGAAGATCGCCTCGACCAGGAAGGAGGAGGCGAGCGTCGGGTAGCTCGCCCCGGCCACCGACCCGTGGGCGAGGTAGAGCCGTGCGACCTCGCCCGCTCGCGCCGGGACGACGCTGTTGACCCCGAAGCCGACGGCGTAGGAGGCCCAGATGTCGCGCCAGCGGACCGGCACGCCGGGGTAGGCGGCGCGGACGGTGTTGAACCAGCCGCGGGTGCGGACGGTCACGAAGCCCGCGTGGAGGAGCAGCCCGAGCGCGAGCAGGCCCCACGAGACCGCGGCCAGATTGCCCAGGAAGGCCTCGACGGTGTCGAAGAAGGCGCGAAAGGAGTCGCCGAGCGCGGCGGTGACGAGCACGGCCCTACGGTAGGGGTGGAGGTCGGGCGGTCAGCGGGAGCCCGCTCGCTCGCCGTCGCGGGGCCTCACGAGGGCGACCTCGCCGGCGTGGAGCTCGACGCGGCGACCGTCGCACGAGACCACGAGCGCCCCCGAGGGGTCGATGCCCTCGGCGATGCCCCGGCCTCCGTCCCAGCGGATCGGGCGGCCCCGCAGCGCGTCACGAGCGCCCCAGGCGGCGGCGAGCTCCTCGGGGCTCGCGGTCAGCCACCGCCCGAGCGCCGCCGTCGTCGCGGCCAGGACCGCCTCGACGCCCGGCGCGCCCTCGCCGCCCCCCGCCTCGGCGAGCGAGGTTGCGGTCTCGCGCAGCTCTGCGGGCAGCTCGCCGGGGCGGACCGCCACGTTGATGCCGATCCCGACCACGGCCCAGCCCTCCTGGGGGCGTCCCTCGAGCAGGATGCCCGCGACCTTGCGGCCATCGATCCAGACGTCGTTCGGCCACTTGATCGCGCACTCCACGGGCGCACATCGCTCGCAGGCCTCGCAGACCGCCACGGCGGCGGTGAGCGGGAGCATCGCCGCGCCCTCCCCGGGGATCCGCACGACCAGCGAGGCGAGCACCGAACCTCCGGCCGGCGCCGACCACGTGCGTCCGTGGCGACCCCGTCCCGCCGTCTGCGCCCGGGCGCTGACGAGCGTGCCGTGCGGCGCGCCGGCGAGGGCGAGCTCCCTGGCGCGCTCGTTGGTCGAGGCGGTCTCGCGGAGGTGCAGGCGCGGACGGCCGAGTAACGCGGGCGACATGGTGACCATCACGGAGGGGGAAGCTCGCGGACGTCGGCCAGCAGCGCGTCGAGGAGCCCGTCGATGTCGTGACGATCGGCCTCGACCGCGACCTCGAGCCCTCGCTCCCGGACCGTGGCGCTCGTCACCGGCCCGATGCTCACCACGCGCGCACCGGCCGGAAACGGCGCGCCGGCGGCGGCGAGCGCCCGGGTCAGGTGGTCGACGGTGGAGCTCGCGGTGAAGGTCACGTAGTCGGCGGCGGCCAGGGCCGTGAGCGTCTCGGGGCCCAGCGCCTCGGGCACGGTGTCGTAGAGCGCGAGCACCTCGACCCGGGCGCCGCGCTCGCTGAGCGCGTCGGGAATGAGGTCGCGGGCCTCGGCGGCCCGGGCGACGAGCACCTTGCGCCCCTCCACCTCCACGTCCGCCAGCGCCTCGACGAGGGCCTCGGCGATCGAGCGCTCCGGCACGACGTCCGCGTTGACGCCGCGGGCCGAGAGGGCCCGCGCGGTGCCGGGCCCGATCGCCGCCACCGTGATCCCGGCCAACGCGCGCGCGTCGCGCCCGGCGGCGGCGAGCGCCTCGAGCAGGAGCTCCGCGCCGTTGGGGCTGGTCACACACACGAGCGCGTACTCGCCGATCCGCCCTGCGGCGGCCGCGATCTCCCCAACACCTGAGGGACGCGGCGCGATCCGGATCGCCGGCGCCTCGATGACCTCGGCGCCGAGGGCGCGCAGACGGCTCGAGAGCCCGCTGGCCTGCGCGCGCGCCCGGGTGACCGCCACCGTCAGTCCGAAGAGTGGCCGGCGCTCGAACCACGCGATCTCCTCGCGCAGGCGGGCCACCGGGCCCACCACGGTGATCGCCGGCGCGCGCACCCTGGCCTCCTCCACTCGCCTCGCGATGTCCGACAATCGTCCCGAGACCGTGCGCTGGCGCGGGAGCGTCCCGCGCTCGACCACCGCCACCGGCTCCTCGGCCGAGCGCCCCGAGGCAACAAGGCGGTCGGCGATCTGCGCCAGCCGCCCGACGCCCATGTACAGCACGAGCGTGCCCGGAAAGGCCGCCAGCGCCTCCCAGTCGAGGACGCTCTCGGGCTTCGTCGGGTCCTCGTGACCGGTGACCAGCGCCACCGCCGAGGCGTCGTCGCGGTGGGTGACCGCAACCCCCGCGTAGGCCGGCGCGGCGACCCCGGAGGTGACGCCCGGCACGACCTCGAAGGGCACGCCCA
>JACCTJ010000330.1 GCA_013812485.1 Thermoleophilaceae bacterium | reverse complement strand
GGCGGGACAACAAGAGAGGGCCGGGAGGCGGTGGACGCCGTAAGCCATGCCCGTTCTGCCGCGACAAGATCGACCTGGTCGATTACAAGGACATCGCCTCGCTGCGCCGCTCGATGAGCGACAAGGGCAAGATCCGGTCGGCACGGATCACCGGCTGCTGCCGGCGGCATCAGAGCCAGCTCGCCCGCGCGATCAAACGCGCGCGGGAGTTGGCGCTGCTGCCCTACGTGGCACCGGGCGGAGACAGTACGGGCCCCCCCGGCCG
This sequence comes from Thermoleophilaceae bacterium, assembly GCA_013812485.1. Lineage (GTDB taxonomy): Bacteria > Actinomycetota > Thermoleophilia > Solirubrobacterales > Thermoleophilaceae > JACCUC01. The sequence goes on along the minus strand of JACCTJ010000330.1, from coordinate 5,362 downwards.
CCGCGAGCGGTGAGGACCCTGCAAACCTTCGCATTCCGGCGTCCTCGGTCGCTCGCGTGCTGTTCGCACGCGTCGCTCCCTGCGTCCTTAGACTGCTTGGTTTTCGGATCCTCGCTGAGCCCGGTTCCTCCTGACCGGGCGCCCTGATGGCCCAGGCGATCCTTCTCCAAGACGTCGAGAAGCTCGGTGAGCGCGGCGACGTGATCGACGTCTCGGCGGGCTACCTGCGCAACTACCTGACGCCGCAGAGGCTCGCGCAGCCGGCCACGGCCGGCTCGATCGCGGATGCTCAGCGGCGAGTCGAGGCAGCCGAGCGGGCGCAGCGCGAGGCGGCCGAGCGAGCCGGCGAGAACGCTGACCTGCTGCGGCGCACGGTGCTCACGATCCCGCACGCCGCAGGTGAGGACGGGCGGCTGTTCGGCTCGGTCACCGCGCAGGAGATCGTCGATGCCGTTCAGCAGGCGCGGGGGATCCGGCTCGACCGCCGCAAGGTCGCGCTCGACCAGCCGATCCGGGCGACCGGCACGTACATGGTCACCGTCGAGGTACACGACGGCGTGACCGCGGAGGTCAAGACGATCGTCACGCCGCAGTAGTGGCCCCTCCCGCGCGGGAGCACTAGCGTGACCCTCGCCGCGCCGCCCGAGGCCAACGGGCGCGTCCCGCCGCACAACCTCGAAGCCGAGTCCTCGGTGCTTGGCGCCATCCTGCTCTCCGAGCGCGCGCTCGATCCCGTGTTGATCGACGTCCACCTGCGTCCGGAGGACTTCTACCGGGAGCGCCACCGCCAGATCTTCCGGGCCATGATCCGGCTCAAGGAGCGGACGGAGCCGAGTCCGATCGACACCACCACCGTCGCGGCCGAGCTCGACGCCCAAGCTGCGCTCGAAGAGGTCGGTGGCCGCGACTACGTTCAGCAGCTGCCGAATCTCGTGCCGGCGGCCGGAAACGCGGCCCACTACGCGCGCATCGTCAAGGGCCATGCGCTCGAACGACGGCTGCTCGACGCCACGCGCGAGATCCAGGAACGGGTCTACGGCACCCACGGCGATCCGCGCGACCTCGTCGACGAGGCCGAGGAGAAGCTGTTCAAGATCGCCCACGACGGCACGAGCGGCGAGATCCGGGCGATCGGCGACATCCTCTACGAGGAGGTCGACCGGCTCGAGAAGCTCTCGCGCGACAGCATCGCGCTGACCGGGACTCCTTCGGGCTTTCGTGATCTCGACGACCTGACCGGGGGTTTTCAGCCAGGCAACCTCATCGTGCTTGCTGCTCGACCTTCGATGGGTAAGTCGGCGCTGGCGACGAACATGGCTGAGAATGCTTCTCTTGACCATGGCCTCGGGGTAGCGCTCTTCTCGCTGGAGATGTCCGAGACGGAGCTCGCGCAGCGGTTCATCGCCTGCCGAGCGAAGCTCAACGGCGACGACCTGCGCAAGGGGCGCGTCAAGCCCGAGAGCTGGCCCAAGGTCGTGCGCGCCACCGAGCAGCTCGCCGCGGCGCCGCTGTACGTCGACGACTCGAGCGACCTCGGCATCCTCGACCTGCGCGCCAAGGCGCGACGGCTGCACTCGAAGAGCCCGCTGGGCCTGATCATCGTCGACTACCTACAGCTCATGCGCCACGAGGGCGGGCGTGACGCTAGCCGCGTCGAGCAGGTCGGCCAGTTCAGCCGGGGGCTCAAGATCCTCGCGCGCGAGTTGAGCGTGCCGGTGATCGCGGTCTCGCAGCTCTCGCGCGCGGTCGAGTCACGGCCCGACAAGAAGCCGATGCTCTCTGACCTGCGTGAGAGTGGCCAGATCGAGCAGGACGCTGACCTCGTGATGATGATCTACCGCGACGAGTACTACAACCGCGAGGAGTCCGAGCGTCCGGGCGAGGCGGACGTGATCGTGGCCAAGCACCGCAACGGACCGGTGGGCGAAGTCGCGCTCGCCTTCATGTCGCGGTATCCGAAGTTCGCCGATCTGGCTCGCGAGGCGGGACTTCCCGGTGGTCCCGTGGGCGCCGCGACGTAGCCGGCCCGCTCCGGACCCTAGACTCGCAGCCATGCCGGGACTCGCGATCGTCGGCGCCCAGTGGGGCGACGAGGGCAAGGGGAAGGTCACCGATCTGGTGGCCGAGCGCTCGGACGTCGTGATCCGCTTCCAGGGCGGCAACAACGCCGGGCACACCATCGTCCGCCGCGGCGAGGTCTTCAAGCTCCACCTGATCCCGTCTGGCATCCTCCACCCCGGCAAGATCTGCGCGATCGGCAACGGGGTCGTCATCAACCCGCGCGTGCTGACCGAGGAGATCGACGGCCTGAAGCGCCGCGGCATCGACACGAGCGGTCTGCGCATCTCGGCCAACGCGCACCTGATCATGCCCTACCACCTGATGCTCGACCAGGCCGGCGAGGCCAAGCTCGGCAAGCTCGAGATCGGCACCACGCGCCGTGGCATCGGACCCTGCTACGCCGACAAGGCCGCCCGCCTCGGCATCCGCGTCCAGGACCTGCTCGACGAGAACATCCTCAAGAAGAAGATCATGACCGCGCTCGAGCCCAAGGGACAGTCGCTGCGGCCGTACGCCAAGGACCCGCTGCTCGACCTCCACGCCATGACCGAGGACTACCGCACGCTCGGCCACCGCCTCGAGCCCTACATCGCCGACACCTCGCGGATCGTGTGGGACACCCTCGACCGCGACGGGCTCGTCATCTACGAGGGCGCGCAGGGCACCCTGCTCGACATCGACCACGGCACGTATCCGTTCGTTACGTCGTCGAACCCGGTCGCCGGCGCGGCGTGCGTGGGAGCAGGCGTAGGACCGAAGGACATCGACGACGTGTGGGGAGTGGCCAAGGCCTACACCACCCGCGTCGGCTCCGGGCCCTTCCCGACCGAGCTCTTCGACGAGCTCGCCGACCACATCCGCGCCCAGGGCGGCGAGTACGGCACGACCACCGGCCGGCCCCGGCGCTGCGGATGGCTCGACCTCGTGGCGCTGCGTTACGCGGCCCGCATCAACGGCCTGACCGCACTCGTGATCACCAAGCTCGACGTTCTCACCGGCATCGACACCCTCTACGTGGCGACCGGCTACCTCGGCTCGGAGGGCGCGACCTTCGAGGAGTTTCCCTACCACCAGTCGATCGTGCACAAGGCACGCGGCGACCTCACGCCCCTCCCCGGCTGGGAGGAGGACATCACCGGGGCCCGCTCGCTCGAGGACCTGCCCGAGAACGCCCACCGCTACCTCGAGTTCGTGTGTGACTTCGTCGGGGTGCCGCTGGCCTTCGTCGGCGTCGGTCCGGGACGGGAGCAGATCATCGCCACCGAGGTGTCCGAAGGCGCGATGGGCGCGGCGGCCTGAGACACGAGCCGAGCGTCCCAACCCGCTCACCCCGGCCCAATCGGGGGCTTGTCAGGACTTGATGACCCGCGTATTGACGATCATGTCATGCACGGCGCGGTTCTCCTCGTCCCAGAGGGGCCAGAGGTAATCGAGGATGTAGGGGATGGCGAAGCCGAGTCCGAAGAGGAAGAAGGTGACGACGCTCGCGATCGCGCCGGCAACGCCGAGGAGCAGCCCCTTGATGACAAGCTCGCGTAGCAACGCCTGACCCCAGTCAACGCGCCGGCCGTCGGGGAAGGCCACTCTGATTCCGAGGGCCTGCTTACCCGGCGTCTGACCGTTGCGCGCGCCGTCGCGCTGCATGAAGTACGAGGCGTAGAGAAGAGCGACGATCGTGACGACGAGCGCACCGAGAAGCCACAGCGCGATCCCCAGGCCCGGGATGTCGGTGACGAAAGTGACCACAACTCCAGGGGCGATCAGCACCGCGGATACCAGCGCGAGGATCAGCACGTCGATCATCGTCGCTCCGACGCGGCTCCCCCACCCGGCGAGCACGAATCCAGCCGAGAACGCGCTGGCGCGAGGGATGGGTTGCTGCCAGCCGCCGGGCGGCACCGGGCCCGGGTAGCCGGCGGCGGGTGTGGTTGGAGACTGGGGGCCGGGCGGGGGCGACGCGCCGGGTGACTGCGGGCCTCCCGCCGGGGGCGCTCCGGCACTCTGCGGTCCCGAAAGTGAGTGAGGCGGCGGCGGCGTTTCGCGGGGCGACTGTGGGCGGGCGGGCGACGGCGATCCCGCCGGTGACTGTGGACCTCCTTCGTCACCCGGCGCTGCGGTGCTCTGCGCCTCGGCTGGGGGCGATGTGCCCGGACCCTGCGGCGGCTGGGAGGTCATGCGCGCGACTGTAACCGACGTGCGAGCGGAAGGCGGGCAAGGCAGAGGCCCTGCGGTGGTCCGCACGCCGGCCGACGCAAGGGCTGGCTATCGCTCTTGGAGCTCCCTCTGCTGGCGCTCGATCTCTTCCTGGAAGCCAGAATTCGAGCTCAAGAGGACGATGCCGATCACCAGGAGGACGACCAGGATGGCGCCGAGCACCGTGGAGATGATTCCGGTGACGAGCCCGCCCATGGCGAGTCCACCGTGCTGAACCGTCCTGCCCTGCTTGACCTTGCGGCGACCGATGACGCCGAGCACGATGGCCGGGATACCGAGCAGCAGCCCTAGCACGCCGACCGTCACGAACGCGCCAAGAATCCCGAGGATGCCGAGGACGAGCGCCACGATGGCCGGCGTGTTGCCCTCGCCGCCCGTACCGCCGGGGCGGCCCGACTGCTGCTGCCAGCCCCCGGGCGGAACGGGACCGGAATATCCGGACGCGTCGCCGGAGCCTGGCGACTGCGGCCCCGCCGGCGACTGCGGTCCGCCGGCGCCCGCCGGGCTCTGAGGCGAATTGGGGCTCTGCGGCCCCGCAGGACTCTGCGGTCCGCCCGGCTCGGATGCGCCTTCGCGCTCTGGCGGCTGGATGGTCATGCGCGCGACTCTAGCCGACCTCCGGACGGAAGGATCTCGCGCGAATCGCGGCCCGCTGGACCGCTGTCGGCGAGCACGAGGCGCTCACCTCGGCGCAGTAAGCGGGCCCCGAGGGCGAGCGCGGCCAGCAGCGCCATGGTCGCCATCGTGATCTGCACGCTGAGCAGGCCCTCCGGTGTCCAGTAGACGTCCTCGAGCTCGAGCAGGAGGGCCGACTCGTCGAGCGTGAGCCCCATGCCGGTGCCGAAGGCGATCGCCAGCGGGGCCTCGAGCCCCTCGTCGTCGGTGACCATTGCCGCGGCTCCGCTCGTGAAGGCGAGCGCGATACCCGGGACGAAGTGATGGATGTGTCGGCGGCCGACCCGGAAGTCGCGGAAGGGGCCGAACGTCGCCCGCCCGCGCAGGACGTAGGTGATCCCGCGAGCGATCGCGAAGGTGGCGACGAACGACGCGAGCAGATTGAACAGCGCCTTCTCGCTGCCGGAGACGT
>JACCTJ010000324.1 GCA_013812485.1 Thermoleophilaceae bacterium | reverse complement strand
GCCCCAGCGCGAGCCGCCGCGAGCGCAGGGTCTCCAGCACGAGCTCCTCCTCGCGGGCACCCACCAGCGGGCGCGCCAGCGCCCGCTGCTCACGCCCCGGCAGCATCCCGGCCTCGAGCGAGTCCACCAGCGCCTCCCAGCTCGCCTCGATGATGTTCTCTGACACGCCGATGGCGCCCCAGGTCTCGACGCCGTCGGTCATGTCGAGCAGGACGCGCGTGACCGCGCCAGTGCCCTTGGCCTCGTCGAGGATCCGCACCTTGAAGTTGACCAGCTCGAGGTCGCGCAGGTGCGGGTAGGTCTCGACGATCGCGGCGCGCAGGGCGCGGTCGAGCGCGTTGACCGGTCCGTCGCCCTCGGCGGTGCGGACCTGACGCTCGCCGTTCACCCAGATCTTGATCGTGGCCTCGGTCTCGACGCGGCCCGACTCGCGCTTCTCGACGATCACCCGGAACGATTCGAGCCGGAACAGCGGCGCGTAATCGCCGGTCTCGCGGCGGATGAGGAGATCGAAGGAGCCGTCGGCGGCCTCGAACTGGTAGCCGGTCGACTCGAGGGCCTTGACCCGGTCCACCACGCGTGCGGCCGTGCCGTCGTCGAGCTCGAGGCCGGACTGCTCGGCGTGGGCCTGGACGGTTCCCTTGCCCGAGAGCTCGGAGACGAGCAGCGCCCGGTCGTTGCCCACCGCCGCCGGCTCGACGTGCTCGAAGGTGCGCGCGTCGCGCACGACGCCGGCCACGTGCATGCCGCCCTTGTGAGCGAAGGCGTTGCGCCCGACGTAGGGCTGGTCGGGGTTCGGGGCGACGTTGCAGATCTCGTCGACGAGATGGGCGGTCTCGGTCAGGCGCGCGAGCTGCTCCGGCTCGACGCAGCGCAGGCCGAGCTTGAGCTCGAGGGCTGGGAGGATCGTGACCAGGTTGGCGTTGCCGCAGCGCTCGCCGTAGCCGTTCATCGTGCCCTGGACGAGGGTCGCACCCGACTGCACCGCCGCGAGCGCGTTGGCCACGCCGACGCCCGCGTCGTCGTGGGTATGGATGCCGATCGAGACCTCCGCGTCCGGCGCTTCGCCGCCGTCCGGGCGCCCGGCGAGTCCGAAGGCGGCTCCCACCGCTGCGGTCGCCTCCCCCACCTCGCTCGGCAGCGACGAGCCATTGGTGTCGCACAGGGTGAGGTTCTCGGCGCCGGCCTCGGCCGCCGCGCGCAGGCAGCGCAGGGCGTAGTCCGGATCGTCGCGGAAGCCGTCGAAGAAGTGCTCGGCGTCGTAGATCACGCGTTTGCCCTCCGCGCGCAGGAAGGCGACCGAGTCGGCGATCATGCGCAGGTTCTCCTCGGGGGCCACGCGGGTGACCTTCTCGAGGTGCAGCCGCCAGGTCTTGCCCACGAGCGTGCAGACCGGCGCGAAGCAGTCGGCGAGCAGGCGCAGGGCGGGATCGTCCTCGGCGCGGGTATCGCGCCGGTGGGTCATCCCGAAGGCCACGATCTCTGCGTGCTCGAAGCGTTCGCGCGACAACAGCCCGAAGAGGGCGTTCTCCTTGGGGTTCGAGCTCGGGAACCCGGCCTCGATCAGGTGGACGCCGAGCGCGTCGAGAGCGTGGGCTACGCGCAGCTTCTCCTCGGCCGAGAGCGACATGCCCTCTCCCTGCATGCCGTCGCGGAGCGTGGTGTCGTAGAGCGTGACCTGCGGGACCATCGGATGCGCCTTTCGCGGAGCGGGTGGACGAAGTACGGAGGGCCGCGGCGACGCCGGCGGGCTAGCGCGTCGCCGCGCCCGTAATTCGTAGAGCCAAACCGCTCATCAGACCTTCGATGGTACCTCGACGACATCGAGCCACTCGCGGTAGCGCTCGGCCCGCCCGCACAGCGCGTCGTCGAAGACCCGCTGCACCTCGCGGGTTATCGGGCCGACCTCGCCACCGCCGATCGGGTGGTCGTCGATCTCGCGCACGGGCGTGAGCTCGGCTCCGGTCCCGGTCATAAAGACCTCGTCCGCGAGCGTGAGCTCGGCGCGCGCGACGTCACGCTCGACGACCTCGAAGCCGAGGTCGCGGGCGATCTGGATGATCGACCTGCGGCTGATGCCGTCGAGGATCGACGCGGTCTGGGGTGGCGTGACGATGCGCCCGTCCTGGACGACGAAGATGTTCTCCGCGGTGCCCTCACAGACGTGGCCGTGGTCGTCGAGGAGGATGGCCTCCTCGTAACCCGCGTGCGAGACCTCGATCTTGGCCAGCACCGAGTTGAGGTACTGGCCGGAGGCCTTGGCGTGCGGGATCAGCGAGTCGGGCGAGATCCTTCGCCAGCTCGAGACCTTGGCGCGGACGCCGCGGCTCTTGGCCTCGTCGCCCAGGTAGGAGCCCCACTCCCACACCGCGATCGAGACCTCGACCGGGTTGCTGAGCGGATCGAGCCCCATCGGTCCGTGGCCGCGGTAGACGAGCGGGCGGATGTAGCACGAGCGCAGGCCGTTGCGGACGATCAGCTCGTGCGTGGCCTCGCGCAGCTTCTCGAGCTGGTAGGGCAGCTCCATGTAGTAGAGCGCCGCCGAGCGTCTGAGGCGCTCGAGGTGCTCGTGGTGGCGGAAGATCGCCGGCCCGCGCTCGGTCTCGTAGGCGCGGATGCCCTCGAAGACGCCGGTCCCGTAGTGCAGGGCGTGGGTGAGCACGTGCACCTGCGCCTC
>JACCTJ010000305.1 GCA_013812485.1 Thermoleophilaceae bacterium | reverse complement strand
GGGCGAACGTGTTGAGGATGAGCAGGCGGGCGACCCGCTCGGGATGGCGCACCGCCCAGCGAAGCCCGATCGGCCCACTCCAGTCGTGAACCACGAGCGTGGCCGACTGAAGCTCGAGCGACTCGAGAAGCTCCTCGAGGCGAGTGGCGTGCGCGGGCACCCGATAGAGCTCGGCTCGATTCGGCTTGTCGGAGCGTCCGAAACCGAGGTGGTCGACGGCTATGGCCCGGCGGCCGCTCGCGACCAACGGTGGGATCACCCGCCGGTAGAGATAGCCCCAGGTCGGGTTCCCGTGCAGGAGCACGACCGGTTCTGCGTCGGTTCCCCCCTCGTCGACGTAGGCGAGGCGCCCGTCGGCGCTGTCAAAGAACCGAGCCTCGTACGGCCAGCGCCCATCGAAGGTCCAGTCGACCTCGCTCACCATCACCGCTTCGTCCTCCCTATCGTCGCGTCGTGGGCCTGCTCGGGGAGTGCATCGACGACGAGCAGTCGCTCTGCTCCGGTCCAGAGCAGGTCCATGGCGATGCCCACCAGATGCTCGCGGGGAAAGCCGCTGTGGTCCCACCACCAAGAGGCCAGTCCGTTGAGCGCGGACTTGGTCATCTCCGCCAGCAGCTCCTGGCCGCGTCGCTCGCTGACCGCCACCGAGAGGTGCCACCTGCTCAGCGCGAAGAGCCGCGCGATGGCCTGCGTCGCTCGCCGCTGGGCGGCGTGATGTACCTGGGCGAGCTCCGGATCGGCGGGCAGGTCTCGGAAGAGCATCCGCCAGGCGTACGGGTTCGCCTCGATGAACGCGAAGAACGCGTCGAGGGTCTGGCGCAGGAAGTCCTCGGGCGTCTCGGCCTCGAACTCGCGGACGGCGTGAGAGGTCAGCGCCGCGGCCTGCTGGCGGACCAGCTCGGCCTGCAGCTCCCTCTTCCCGCCGGGGAAGTGGTCGTACAGGACCGGGGTGCTGATCGCCGCGGCCCCGGCCAGGTCGCGGATCGTCACCGCGTCGTAACCCCGCTCGGCGAGGAGCTCCATCGCCGCCTCGAGGACGCGCGCTCGGCGCTGCTCTGCGGTGAGTCGTCGCCTGGTCGATTGCGCCGCGGTCGAAGCCACCGCACTAACCTAACACATGTTAGGTTGCGAGCGGAGGCTCGTCCAGCCGCCCGCTAGAACTCGATCCGCGCGCCCACGACGACGGTCCGGTCCACGGGCAGTGCGAAGAACTCGACCGGGCTGGCCGAATTCCTCGAGATGGTCGCGAACAGCCGCTTGCGCCACCGGCGCATCCCGGGCGCACCGGTGGGAACGACCGTGATCTGCGAGAGGAAGTAGGAGGCCCCCTCGACGTCGAGATCCGACTCCAGCCCCTTCGCGGCGCACAGAGCCAGCGTCTCGGGCACGTCCTGCTCGTCCTGGAAGCCGAAGCGAGCCGTGACGTGGGAGATCCCGTCGTCGGTGAAGCCCAGGTCGTCGATGACCATCCGCTCGTCCTCGGCGACGTGCGGAACCTTCAGTGTCTCGATCGAGAGGATGACGACGCTCTCGTGCATCGTGTGGTTGTGCTCCACGTTCGCTCGGAGCGCCAGCGGCGTCGTATCGATCTTGGAGTTCAGGAAGACGGCGGTGCCGGGGACACGGTGCACGGGCGGGGTCATGACACGGACCTCCTCCACGAAGTCTCGGAGCGGCCCCTCTTCGGCCGTGCGGTTCTCGGTAACGATCCCCCGACCCCTCTGCCAGGTGATGAGGACGGTGAAGACGGCCAGCCCGATCAAGAGCGGGAACCACCCGCCCGAGGCCACCTTCGTGAGGTTGGCCGAGAGGAAGGCGAGGTCCACCGTCAGGAACGCGGCTGAGCCCAGAGCGACGATCCAGATCGGCTTCCTCCACCTGTTCCGGACGACCACGAAGAACAGGATCGTGTCGATGGTCAGGGTTCCGGTCACGGCGATGCCGTACGCCGACCCCAGCTTGGTCGAGGAGCCGAACCCGACGACCAGGGCGACGACGGCGAGGAAGATGCCCCAGTTGATCGCCGGCGCGTAGACCTGTCCGATCTCGCGTTCTGAGGTGTGGCGGATGGTGAGCCTCGGAAGAAAGCCGAGTTGGACGGCCTGGCGCGTGACCGAGAACGCCCCGGAGATGACGGCCTGCGAGGCGATCACCGCTGCTGCTGTGGCCAGGAGCACCATCGGGATGAGCGCCCAGCCGGGAAACAGAAGGAAGAAAGGGTTCTCGACCGCACCGGGCGTGGTGAGGATGAGCGCGCCCTGCCCCAGGTAGTTGAGGGTGAGCGCCGGAAAGACCAGCAGGAACCACGCGCGGCGGATCGGCCGGCGGCCGAAGTGCCCCATGTCGGCGTACAGCGCCTCGGCTCCGGTCACGACCAGCACGACGGAAGCCAGCGCGATGAAGGCGATTCCGCCCTGGTCGACGAAGAACGCGATTCCGTAGGTCGGCGACAGCGCTCCGAGGGCCTCGGGCTGCTCGACGATCTGAGCCACGCCCGAGATCGCGAGGATGGAGAACCACAGGCCCATGATCGGCCCGAACAGCCGGCCGACTGCCCCGGTTCCGAAGCGTTGAAGACCGAAGAGCACCGTCAGCACGACGAGCGCGATCGGGAGGACGAAGGAGGCGAGCGCGGGCGCGGCCACCTCGAGTCCCTCGACCGCCGAGAGCACGGAGATCGCCGGGGTGATCATCCCGTCGCCGTAGAAGAGCGAGGCTCCGAAGATGCCGAGGGCGACAAGGGCCAGCTTGGCGACCTTCCCCTGGAGCGTCACTGACTGGACAAGCGAGATCAGGGCCATGATCCCGCCCTCGCCATCGTTGTCCGCCCGCATGATGAAGGTCACGTACTTGATCGAGACGATGACCGTTATCGCCCAGAAGACCAGCGAGATGACGCCGTAGACACTGGCCTGGTCGGGGCGGACGCCCTCGGTGAAGACCGCGTTGAGCGCGTAGAGGGGAGAGGTCCCGATGTCGCCGAAGACGACGCCGAGCGCACCCAGGGTCAGCGCGGCGCGGGTCGTCTTGGCGGTCTTGGAGCTCGCGCTGTCGGGATGCTCCGGCGGCGGGGACCCGTCTGCGGAAGCCGACGGGCCACCCGCGATGGGAGCACTGCCACCCCTGGTCGAGGCAGCAGGCGGCGGAGGGTCCGAAGGAGCAGGGCCGGACATGCGTCTGCGGAGGCTAGGGCCTCGAGCGGAAGGGGCCGAGGCCGGCCGCCGCTCCGCTCGGAGCACGAGCGCTGAGATGATGGTCGGCGCCATGGCCACCGAAGACGACGCTCGCGAGCTCGCCCTCTCCCTCCCGGCGACGATCGAGAAACCGTCCTCGTTGCCTCTTACGACGCCGGAGCACACCGCGCTTGATCCATGGTCGCCTGGCGCAGCCCCGACGGACCCAGGCCGTCGAGCCTGAAGCCGGA
>JACCTJ010000255.1 GCA_013812485.1 Thermoleophilaceae bacterium | reverse complement strand
ACGTCGGCGACGAACCGGTCCAAGCACGCGCCTGGGCCCTTTCGAGCTCGGTTCGCCTGCGCCTCGAGGCGCCGAGCCGGGCCGCCGTCGAGCGCGGCGCCGAGCGTATGCGCTTCGCCCTCGGCCTCGATCACGACCTGCGGCCCTTTCAGCGCCGCTTCGCCCGCCATCCGCTGCTCGGGCCGGTCATCCGCCGGCGGCCGTGGCTGCGCCCGTGGCGTACGCCCGAGCCCTTCCAGGCGCTTGCCTGGGCGGTGTGTGAGCAGCTGATCGACTTCGAGCGCGCCACGGCCATCCAGCGTCGCCTCGTGTGGCGCTACGGGCGAGCGAGCGACTGCGGGGCGCTGCGCTGCGCGCCCTCGGCCGCGGCGGTGGCCGGCCGTGCGCCCGCGGAGCTCGAGGCCTGCGGGCTGACCGCCACGCGCGCGATCGCCCTGCGCCGCGTGGCCCGCCTCGCGGCGGGCCGGCGGCTCGACCTCGAGCACCGTCACGAGCCGGCCTGGCGAGCGTTGCGGACCGTTCCCGGAATCGGGAGCTGGACCTGCGAGAAGCTCGCCTTCCACGGCCAGGGCCGCGACGACCAGCTTCCCGCCGGCGACCTCGCCTACATCAAGCTCGTCGGCCACCTGGCCGGGCTCGGGCGGCGCGCGACCGAGGACGAGGTGCGCGAGTTCTTCGCCCCCTACGGTGAGCACGCCGCGCTCGCAGGGATCTATCTGCTGGCCGGGAAGCTCGCGCGGCTGTCGCTGCCTCCGGCGGCGAGCGCGCGCCCGGCGGCGCGTGGCCGTCACCGCCGTCCTCCTACAGCCCCTCTCCCGGCAGCAGCTCGTTGGTGAACGCCGGCCCGGGGGCAGGCTCGGCGCCACCCAGCAGTCCGTTGCCGCGCATCCAGCCCTCGAAGGCGCGCCAGTCGCGCGGCTCCTGCCACCCGAAGGGCTTTCCTCCGGGCGCCTTGAAGAGCGGCAGCGTGACGTCGACCACGGCGCGCTGAAGGCGGGGATCGAGGTCCGGGTTCGCCTCGAGCAGGCCGCGCAGCCCGGCCTGCGGATCGCGCTCGAGGTCGCGGGTGCCACGGGCCACCGCCGCCATGAAGCGCCTGATCCGCCCGCGCGCGTCGGAGTCGGCGAGCTCCTCGCTCCCGGTGACGAACACGAGCTCGTCGTAGGTCGGCACGCCGGCCTCGTCGACCCGGATGATCTGCGGATCGCGGCGCTGCTGGCGCAGCTCGACGCCCTCGTAGTTGAAGAAGGCTCCCAGCACGGCGTCGACGCGGCGGGTGAGCAGAGCGGGGTTGAGGTTGAAGCCGACGTCCTGGACCTGCACGCTGCCCGGCTCGACGCCGGCCTCGCGGAGGATGGTCTGCAGGAAGGCGGCCTGGTAGTCGATCCCGGCGGTACCGACCCGCTTACCGCGCAGGTCGGCGGGGCGGCGCACGCCGGCCTTGGGCAGCGAGACGATCGAGGTCAGCGGCCGCTGCACGAGCGCCCCCACGGCGACGACCTGCTGGCCGCCGTCGCGGGCGCGGAAGACCTGCGGCTCGTAGGAGATGGCGAGATCGACGCGCCTGGCCGCGGCCTGGGCGATCGGGGCCGAGGGGTCGCTCGGAGCGCGGATCTTGACGTCGAGCCCGACCTCGCGGAAGTGGCCGTTCGCCTGGGCCGCGTAGATCGGCGCGTGGTCGGCGTTCGGAAAGTAGTCGAGCACCAGCTCGAACGGTTCGGCGCGGATCTCGCCGGCGCGCTCCTGCTTCTCGCCGCAGCCGGGGGCGAGGGCCGCGACGGCGACGATCACCAGGGTCGCGAGCGCCCGCCGGCCACCGGCCCAGCGAGTCCTCGGGTCGGGCCCGCTCACGCCGTGCTCTCCGTCCGGCGCCGCCACGGCACCGCTACCCGCTCGAGCAGCCCGGCGAGCACGAACAGGCCCACCGCCATCAGGGTCAGGAGCACGACCCCCGCGTAGACCCGCGGGGTCTGCAGCTGGTTGTTGGCCAGAAGCACGAGGCGCCCGAGGCCCTCGTCGGCGCCGGCCCACTCACCGAAGACCGCGCCGATCACCGACACCGTCGCGGCCACGCGCAGGCCGCTGAAGAACGAGGGCAGCGCGGACGGGAGCTCGACCCGGCGCAGGGTCGCGAGCCGGGAGGCGCCGAGGCTGCGCATGAGCTTGAGCAGGTCGGGCTCGACGGAGCGCAGCCCGTCGAGGAGGTTGACGGTCACGGGGAAGAAGCAGATCAGGGCGACGATGGCCAGCTTGGGCGCGAGACCGTAGTCGAAGGCGAGCACGAACAGCGGGGCCAGGACGACGATCGGGATCGCCTGCGAGGCCACGAGCAGGGGATAGGCGGCCTCGCGCAGGGGGCGGACAAGATGCATGCCGACCGCGGCGGCGGCGCCGAGGGCGACGGCGATGGCGAGGCCGAGCACCACCTCGAGCAGCGTCACCCGGGTCGCGTCGAGCAGCAGGGGCAGGTCGCGCGCGAGGGCGGCGAGCGTCTCGGCCGGGGAGGCGAGGGTCAGGTCGTCCACGCCGTTCAGGCCGGCCACTCCCTGCCAGGCCGCCGCGGCCGCGGCCAGAAGCAGCGCCGGGGGGCCGACGCGACGTAGGGTCGTCCGTCTGCGATGTCCGCGCCGCGCGTCCGGGCCGGCGGAGGGCGAGCGGCTCATAACCCGCCCTCCTCGAGGGCCTCGAGAGCGCGCTCCTCGAGCGCGGCGAAGGCGGGATCGGTGACGGTCTCGCGCCGCGGGCGCGGGCGCTCCAGGTCAACCGAGAGCTCGGCCACGACCCGCCCGGGCCGCGGCGAGAGCACGGCCACCCGGTCTCCCAGGTAGAGCGCCTCGCGCACGTCGTGGGTCACCAGCACGACCGTGCGCGGCTCGGCCCGCAGCGCCTCGGCCAGCCACTCCTGCATCGCCGCCCGGGTGATCGAGTCGAGCGCCCCGAAGGGCTCGTCGAGCAGCAGGGTCGGACGCCCCGCGAGCAGCGTGCGCAGGAAGGCGACCCGCTGGCGCATCCCGCCCGAGAGCTCGGCCGGCAGGGCGCGGGCGAACTCGGCGAGGCCGAAGCGCTCGAACAGGGGCAGCGCTCGCCGGCGGGCCTCGGCGCGCCCGACGCCCTGAGCCTCGAGCGCGAGGGCAGCGTTGGCCAGCGCGCTGCGCCAGGGCAGGAGCAGGTCGCGCTGGGGCATGTAGGCGCAGGTGGTGAGGCGCGCCTCGCGCGAGCGCTCGCCCGCGACCGCGACCGTGCCCTCGTCGGGATCGCCGAGGCCGGCGAGCAGCTCGAGCAGCGTCGACTTGCCGCAGCCCGAGGGCCCGACCACGGCCAGCACCTCGCCGTCTTCTGCGGTCAGGTCGAGGCCCTGAAGGGCGAGCACGTCGCCTCGCCGCGAGCGAAAGCGCCGTGCCACGCCGCGCAGGGTGACGGCCTCGGTGCCCTCCTCGAGCTGGTGTGGCGGCGCCGCGGGCGCCTCGAGACCTGTCCTCATGCGCTCCCTCCGCGGGCATTACCCCACAGGTTCGAAGGGTCGGTGCCGGGCGGCGAAACGCCGATTGCACCCTCTCAGCCCGCTTGCCCGCGAGCCCCCCTGGTCTTGTCTGACGCGGTCATCGTAGCGGGAGACGAGCGCCGGGCGCGCGCGGTTACCCGCAGCCCGACCCGGGTAGCCGCCGAGGACCCCGCGAGCGACCGACAGGAGCCCACATGAAGGCCGTCGTCTTCCACGACGTCGGGGACATCCGCCTCGACGAGGTCCCCGACCCGAAGGTCCGGGAGCCGAGCGACGCGGTCGTGAAGTTGACCGCGAGCGCGATCTGCGGCACCGACCTGCACTTCGTCCGCGGGACGATGGCCGGCATGAAGCCGGGGACGATCCTCGGTCACGAAGGTGTGGGGATCGTCGAGGACGTCGGCTCGGACGTCCGCAACCTTCGCCGCGGCGACCGGGTGGTTATCGGGTCGACCATCGGCTGCGGCTTCTGCTCGTACTGCCGCGCGGGCTACTACGCGCAGTGCGACACGACCGAGCCGGCCGGCGGGACCGCCTTCTTCGGCGGCCCCGAGGCCGCCGGCGCCTACGACGGCATGCAGGCCGAGGCGGTGCGCGTGCCCTTCGGCGGGGTCAACTGCGTCAGGCTCCCCGACGACGTGACCGACGATCAGGCGATCATGATCTCCGACATCTTCCCGACCGGCTGGTTCGGGGCCAAGCTGGCCGAGGTCGGGCGCGGCGACACGGTCTGCGTCTTCGGTGCCGGCCCGGTGGGCATCTTCGCCGTGATCAGCGCCCGTCTCGAGGGCGCGGGCCGCATCCTCGTCGTCGACCGCCACTCCGACCGCCTCGACGTCGCGCGCGAGCAGGGCGCCGAGACGATCAACTTCGACGAGGAGGACCCGATCGACGCGATCGGTCGGCTCACGGGCGGGATCGGCCCCGACCGGGTGATCGACGCCGTCGGCGTCGAGGCCGAGCGCCCCCAGCACGGCGCGGCGGCGGGCCGGACCGAGACGCCCGACGAGGAGTTCGCCCAGGAGGTCTCGCAGACGGCGCCCGAGACCAACCCCGACGGCGATCTCTGGCGGCCCGGCGGCGCCCCGACCATGGCGCTGCGCTGGGCGGTGCGGAGCATCGCCAAGGCGGGCACGATCGGGATCATCGGCGTCTACCCGCCGCAGGTCCAGGCCTTTCCGATCGGCGAGGCCATGAACAAGAACCTCACGCTCAAGATGGGCAACTGCAACCACCGCCGCTACATCCCCGAGCTGATCGACCTCGTGCGGGCGGGGGTGGTCGAGCCCGACCAGGTGCTGACCAAGCGCGAGGGGATCACCTCGGCGATCGAGGCCTA
>JACCTJ010000250.1 GCA_013812485.1 Thermoleophilaceae bacterium | reverse complement strand
CCGTTAGCCGGGGGCGTAGGGCTCGCCGGCGATCTCCTCGAGGTGGCGCACGTTCTCCACGTCGTCTCGGTCCTCGCTCGGCTCGCCGTCGAACCAGGCGTCGAGCATCTCCTCGAGCAGGGCCTCGCTCGTCGTGCGCAGCGACAGCGCGAGCGCGTTGGCGTCATTCCAGCGCCGCGCGCCGCGCGCGGTCTCGGCATCGGCGCACAGGGCGGCGCGCACACCGCCGACCTTGTTGGCGGCGATCGAGGCGCCGGTGCCCGTCCAGCAGCAGACGATGGCCTGGTCGGCCGCGCCCTCGGCGACGTCGCGCGCCGCGGCCTCGCTGGCCCAGGCCCAGTCATCGCGCTCGCCCTGGGCCAGGGCGCCGTGCAGGATCGGCTCGTGGCCGCGGCGGCGGAGCTCCTCGACCACGCGTTCTGCCACGCCGGTGCGTTCGTCGCTTGCGACCGAGATCCTCACGCGGCCAAGGGTAGAGCGAGTGTGCTCAGCGGGCGCGCGGGCCGGGGGGGCGCGGCGCGGAGCTGGCGAGCAGCGCCAGGGCGATGACGATGAGCACCGCGAAACCCAGCGTCTGCCCTACCTTGTCGAGCGTCGAGTAGCCGTCGAGATGGGCGAGGTGGTAACCGACATGGAGTACCGAGGCGATCACGTAGGCGGACAGCAACGCGTTGAGCAGCGAGCGCGCCAGCGTCACCGCGGCCCAGCCGAAGAGCAGCGCAAAGGCGAGGTAGAAGCCGCCGACGTCGGTGGTCAGGTGCTCGTTGAAGGGCGGCAGGAGCGAGACCCAGTGGCGACCCGCGCCGGGGAAGTCGTCGTAGAAGGAGCGCGGCGCGAGGAAGGCCCAGGCCCCGGTCGAGAGGCTCGCGAGGCAGAGCACCGCCAGGCCCGCGCGCATCAGGGACGTGCGCCGGCTGTCGCTCGGCCGCCGACGGCGACTGGGACTCTCCAGGAAGGCCGCCATCTGGCCGTCACCTTGCCAGACGGGAGCCCGACCCGTGGCTGAGGTGCTCGTCACCGGCGGGACGGGCACGCTCGGCCGGGCGGTCGTGGCGGCCCTGCTCTCCCGCGGTCATTTGGTGCGGGTCCTGAGCCGGCGCGGAGGGGAGTCCTCGCCGGGCGCCGCGGACGCAGATGGCCCGCGCACCGTGCGCGGCGATCTCGCCTCGGGGGCCGGGCTCACGGAGGCCGTCGCGGGGACCGAGGCGATCGTCCACTGCGCCAGCGCCACCGGGACGCTCCGCCGGCGCACGCAGCGCGAGGTCGACGTGGCGGGAACGCGGAGGCTCGCCGCGGCGGCGCGCGCGGCCTCCCGCCCGCACCTTGTTTACCCCTCGATCGTGGGCATCGACGGCCTGCCCTTGGCCTACTACAGGACGAAGAGCGCCGCGGAGACCGAGGTCGAGCGCTCGGAGCTTCCGTGGACGATCCTCCGCGCGACCCAGTTCCACGACCTCCTGCTGATGGCCTTGGGCGGCCTGCACCGCGGTCCGCTGCTGTTCCTCCCGCGCGGCTTCCGCTTCCAGCCCGTCGACGCCGGCGAGGTGGGGGAGCGGCTGGCGGAGCTGGTCGACGCGGGCCCCGGCGGCCGGGTCGGCGACCTCGGCGGCCCGGAGGAGCTGTCGGCGGACGAGATCGCGGAGCGCTACCTTGGCGCGCGCGGAGGATCGCGGCCGTGGATCGTGCGCGTTGCGGTTCCCGGCCGTATGGCTCGCGCCGTGCGTGGCGGTGGTCTGCTCTGTCGAGGCTGTGCTGCCGGAGCGGTCTCGTTCGGGGACTTCGTGGGTCGCGCGCTTTGAAGCCGCCGGGGCGTTTCGGCCCTGAGCGCGGTCGCCGCCCGGCGCGAGCTGGTCCCGAGCGTGACGGCCGCGCCTCGCGTCACCATGGCGCTCGAGCGGCACGCCCGCCATCCCGGAAGGAGCCCAAGCGATGCTCACGCTGCCCAGTGGACGAAAGGTGCTCGCGCTCGATGTCGCCGTGCTGGTCTGGTTGGTCGCCTGGATCCTCGTCGGCGTCGCGGTGGCCGAGGCCGTCGGCGGTCTGACCGAGCTCACGGCCGCCTTCCGCTCGGTGGGCGGAGCGGTCGAGGGCGTCGGCCAGACGCTCGGTAGCGTCGACATCCCCTTGGTCGGCGAGCCGCTCGAGCGGGCGAGCGGCGCGGTCCGCGACGCCGGTCGGGACATCGTCGCCCGCGGCGAGGCCACCCGCGACGGAATCGAGCGCGCCGCCTACCTGATCGGCGCGGTGGTCGCGCTCATCCCGATCCTCACGCTGCTGCTGCCCTACGCGCCGGCCCGCGCCGCGCGCGCCGTCGAGGCGGCGGCGCTGCGCCGCCTCGTGAGGATCGGCGCGGCGCTCGACGATCCCGGCTTCGAGTCGTTCCTGGCGGCACGAGCCCTGCACGGCGTACCCTACGCCCGCCTGCGAAGGATCGCCGAGCGGCCGTGGGAGACCGACGCGCCGGCCACGCGACGGGCCCTCGCTGAGGAGGAGCTGCGCCGGCTGGGCCTGAGCACGCGCCGGCTCGGGAACGACCGGCGCCGGCCCGGTGCGCGGGCCGGCAACCCGCCGCCCTAGCCTTGGCGTCGTCATGCCCGAGCTGCCCGAGGTCGAGATCGTCGTTCGCCGGCTCGGCACGACGCTTGCCGACGCCCGGGTGGAGGCCGCCGCGGCGCCGGGGATCGTGACCATGCGGACCTTCGACCCACCGCTCGAGGATCTCGTGGGGAGGCGCGTGACCGGCGCGCGGCGCGCCGGGAAGATGCCGATTCTCGTCTTCGACGACGAGCTGGCGCTGCTCGTGCACCTGATGTCGGCCGGACGCCTGGGCGTCTTCGAAGGGCGGGCCTCGGTGCGCGATCGCCGGATACGCCTGCGGCTGTCGCTCGAGGGCGGACGCGAGTTGCGGCTGCGCGAGTTCGGCACGCAGCAGCGCGCGTGGGCCAAGCTGCTGGCGCTCGACGAGGTCGAGGCCGACGAGGCGGTGGCGAAGATCGGTCCCGAGGCGTGGCCCCCGCCGCCGCTCGAGGAGCTGGCGGCGCTGGTGCGCCAGCCGCGACACCTCCATCCGCTCCTGCGCGACCAGCGGACGATCGCCGGCATCGGTCGCTCGTGGGTCGACGAGATCCTCTGGACCGCGCGGCTCTCGCCCTTCCGCCAGGGCGTCGAGCTCGACGACACCGCCGTCGAGGCGCTGCACACGGCCTGCGACGAGGTCCTCGGCGGGGCCCTCGAGCACTACGAGCGCGTGGTGGGCGAGACGCTTCCGGACAAGGCGCCGATGCCGCTCAAGGTCCACGCTCGCCAGGGCCAGCCGTGCCCACGCTGTGGCACGACGCTCGAGGCCGTCTTCTTCAAGGACCACGTGACGACCTACTGCCCCATGGAGCAGACGGGCGGACGGGTGTTGAAGGACCGGCGCCTGTCGCGGCTGCTGCGGTAGAACGGTCGCGATGGAATCGGTCTGGGGCTACCCCCGCCCGCCCGCGCTCGTGCCGAGCGAGCGCCGCGCCCGCGTCGAGCTCGCCGGCGTGACCATCGCCGACTCGACCCGCGCGCTGCGCGTGCTCGAGACCAGCCACCCGCCGACCATCTACTTCCCGCCCGAGGACGTGGCCGCCGAGCACCTGCACCCCGGGCAGGGCCGGAGCCTGTGCGAGTGGAAGGGTACGGCGCGCTACCTCGACCTCGAGGTCGGAGAGCGTCGGGAGGCGGCGGCTGCCTGGCTCTATCCCGACCCGGTGCCCGCCTACGCTGAGCTGCGCGACCACGTCTGCTTCTACCCGAGCCGCGTCGATGCCTGCTGGCTCGGCGATGAGTCCGTCGACGCGCAGCCGGGCGACTTCTACGGCGGTTGGATCACGAGCGACATCGAGGGGCCGTTCAAAGGCGGAGCCGGAACGCTCGGCTGGTGAGACGGTGCCGGAGGGCCGATCCCAAGGCCGCCTGGCCTCAGGCCGCCTCGGCCGGCTCGCTCGCCTCGCCGGCGCCCGCGGACGCTGCCTCGGCGGAGGTCTGCGCCGTCTTCGCGCCCTCGGCGCCCTCGCCGGCCGGCCGCTTGCGCCGGCGCCCACCTCGCCGCCGCCGACCCTTGGGGAAGTTGCGCAGCAGCTCGCGCGCGAGCGACGAGGGCTTGCGGGCCATGCGCGTGCGCGCGCCGGTGAGCACCTGCATGGCCTCGGGCGTGTGCGCGACCGCGGCGGCGAGCAGCGCCGCGCACAGGCGTCGATCGTGGGAACGAGCCTGGTGGACGAGCCGCCGCGCGTTACGCCCGTGGGCGGCTCCCGAGGAGTTGACCAGCAGCCCCAGCAGCCGCTTGGTCTCCGGCCACCGCTGCGCCGCGTACTCCTCGTGCACCTCGCGGGTGAAGCCGGCCAGGTCCCAGATCCAGCTCGCTGCCTGGTCGCGGCGGCCGACCTGGCGCTCGGCCAGCGCTCCGAGCAGCACCTTGACGCCCTCGCGGCGCTCCTCGCGCGACCACGTGCCGACGATGTCGACGGCCTCGGTGAAGGCGTCGGGATCGCGTAGCTCGGGGATCTCCGTGAGCGCGCGCACACGCAGCTGGGTGTTGCGGTTGCGCTGCAGGCAGGTGAGCAGGTAGCGCCGGCGCAGCTCGCCGGTGCGGTCGAACTGGAGCATGGCCTTGGCCCGGCGCCAGTTGGTCGCCGCCACGCGCGCGCCCGCGAGCGCGGCCCAGGCGTGCTGGTCGACCCACGGCAGGTTCTCGACGGCGATCCGCCACAGCTCGCGCTCGAAGACCGCGTAGCGGCGCTCTTGCTCGGCGGCGACCGGGACCACGCGCCGCTCGACGCGCAGGCGCCGGCCGCGCCCCCGGCGCACCGGCCCCACGACGATCGCCCCGCCGCGGTAGACGTCGCGGTCGAGCAGGCCGTGCAGGGTCACGACCGGGTCGTCGTTGGGGGTTGCCGGGTGGACGAAGTCAATGACGATCCCCGCCTCCTTGCCGGGCTGGCGCCGCGTGACGCGCCCGACGCGCTGCTGGTAGATGCGCTTCGAGGCCGTCGGCGCGAGGTGCATGCAGACCGTCGCGCGCGGCGAGTTCCAGCCCTCGGCGAGCAGCTGAGCGTTCACGAGCACGTCGATCTCGCCGCGCTCGTAGGCGGCGAGGACCTGCGTCAGCTCGCGCTTGGGGGTCTCGCCGGAGACCGCCATCGCCTCGATGCCGGCGTCACGGAAGGCCTGCGCGACGTTGTGGGCGTGACGCACGCCGGCGGAGTAGACGACGCCCGGCAGGCTGCGAAAGCGGGCGCGGTAGAGATCGGCGACGGCGGCGTTGAAAGGTCCCTGGTCGAGCAGCGCGGCGAGCTCCTCGAGGTCGAAGTCCTGATCGACCTCGCCCTTGCGCAATGGGACCTTGGCGATCGTGTTGACGCCCACGCCCGGGGGGATCCGCACGCCTCGCAGCGGTGCGATCACGCCCCGTCGCGCCGCTTGGGCGAGATCGAAGCGCGAGGTCTGGGTGGGGAAGAGGTCGGTGACGTGCCGAGCGATGAGCGCGCCGGTGGCGGTCATGCCGACGAAGATCGGGCCGCGCCAGCTGCGGATGGCGGCGCTCGTCTTCTCGCCGAGCGCGGTGTGGGCCTCGTCGCAGATGACGATCGTGTAGGCGTCGGAGATCTTCCCGGCGTTGCGTACGAACCACTGGTAGGTCTCGACGGTGACCGGTCCCTTGGCCGGCGGCTCGGCCGAGCCCTTCTTGAACAGCGGTGGGCTGATCCGGTCGCGGTAGCCCCGGTCGACCAGCTCGCCGTTGAACTGATCGACGAGGTTGCGGCGGTGGGTGAGGATGAGCATGCCGCCGGTCCGGGAGGCCTCGGCGAAGCCGAGCGCGGCCACGGTCTTGCCCGCGCCGGTGGCGTGCTCGAACCAGAAGCGCCGCGCCGCGCCGGCATCGTCGAGCGTCTCGGGCGAGGCCTCTTCCTCCGCCTCGTCGCCGGTGGCCTCGAGCTCCCAGTCGACCGGCTCCTCCTCGTCGGGCAAGGCCTCGTCGACCGCGGTGGCCTCGGCGTCGTCGGCGTCCTCCTGCTCGGCGCCGGGGTCGTCCTCGGCTCCGTTCGACGAAGCGGGCGAGAGGCCGGCGCCGGCGGACGTGGGGCGCGCCGCCTCGACGTCGGCCGGCGCGCCGTTCGGCCGGCCGCCGTTCTTCCCGGACCCATCGCCGGTCTCGGCGCCGTTAGGCCGCGGGCCGGTCTGGGCCTCCGCCAGCAGCGCGATCAGCGTGCCCGAGAGCGCGTCGACCTGGTGCGCCGAGAGCTCCGTCCCGTCGGCGAGGCGAGGATCGTCCTCGGAAAGCAGGCGCTCGAGCCCGAGCATGAGCGAGAACTCGCGCCGCCAGGCCACCGACGGCTCGGAGCGCCCAGCCTCGATCTCGGCGAGTGCGCTGTCGAGCGCCCGGCGGCGGGGCGTCCCCTCGGCGAGCGCCTGCTCGGCCTGCTCGCCCCCGTGCAGGAACGGTTCGCGCGCGTAGCTCTCGGCGCGGTCGAGTTCCGCGCCGGAGATCGGCGAGGGTGCAGCGAGGGAAGTGCTGGCAGCCATGGTGGCTCTGTTTTGGGTGAGGTTCGGCGCGGTCCGGATCCGGCGCGAGATTCGCGTCGAGCGGTCGATCGCCCCTGTGCTGTCGCCCCGGTCCCTCCGAGGACCAGACCGCACAGACCGCCTTGGGGCGATCCGGTGAGGCAGATGCGAGCCCCTATTAAAGCAACCACGGCGGTCTTCCCGCTCCATGAGCGCCGGCGGAGCCCTCGCGGCGTGTGCGAGGCTTGGCCGATGACCGGCCCGCGCTGCTCTCTCGCCCTGCTGGCGGCGCTCGTCGTGGCGGTGGCCGGCTGCGGGGGGAGTGGCGAGCGCGCTCAAGGCTCCGGGCCGGATCGTGCGGTCGCCGCTCGAGGCCAGGAGGGCCGGTCCCTGGCACGGGGCGCCCCGCCAGAGCTTGCCGCCGTCTACGCCCGGGGAGGACAGCTGCTCCAGGGCGGGCCGAAGGCCTTTCGCGCGCAGCTCGCCGAGCTGCGGGGCTACCCGGTGGTGGTCAACAAGTGGGCCTCGTGGTGCGGCCCGTGCCGTGCCGAGCTTCCCTACTTTCGCCGTCAGGCGCTCGAGCGGGGGCGCCGGGTCGCCTTCCTCGGGTCGAATACCAACGACTCCGACGGGCCCGCCACGCGGTTCTTGAACGAGTTGCCTCTTCCCTTTCCGAGCTATGCCGACCCCAACGGCGACATCGCGCAGATCTTCCAGGCGGTGATCGCCTTCCCTTCGACCGCCTTCTACGGTCGCGACGGCCGTCTCGTCACCGTGAAGCAGGGTGTCTACGCGAGCGAGCGAGAGCTCGCCGCCGACATCGACCGCTACGCGCGCTGAGCAGAGCGCCGCCATGCCGGAGCTGCGGATCGACCCGCTGTCGGGGCTGCGAGCGATCGTCGCGGGGGCCCGCGCGGACCGTCCCGGGGGCGGCTTCGCCGTGGAGCCGCACCCGCCGCTCGACCCCGAGGGCGATCCCTTCCTGGAGGGTCACGAGGCGCGCACGCCGCCGGAGCTATGGGCGCTGCGGCCCGGCGGAGGGGAGGCCGACGGGCCGGGCTGGCTCGCGCGCGCGGTGCCGAATCTCTACCCGGCCCTGCGTCCCGCCATGCAGGAGCCTGCGCCGGGAGCGCCGAGCCGCGCCGGCACCGATCCGCTCGCCGGGGGTCGCGGTGAGCCCGAGCTGTTCGCCGCGCGTCCGGCCGAGGGCGCCCACGAGGTGATCGTCAACGGGCCGGGCCCGGCGCGCTCGCTCGCCGAGCTCGATCCCGACCAGCTCGAGGTCGCCATGGGCGCGTGGCGCGAGCGCATGCGCGCCCACGTCGGCGCCGCCTACGTGCATGTGATCATCAACGAGGGACGGGAGGCCGGGGCGTCGCTGGCGCACTCGCACGCCCAGCTCTACGCCCTGCCCTTCGTGCCCGCCGCGATCGCTCGCGAGCGCGAGCGCTTCACCGCCTACGCCGATCGCACAGCCGGCCGCGACCTGCTCTCCGACCTGCTCCAGGAGGAGGTCCGCCGCGACGAGCGCATCGTGGCGATCGACCGCGAGGCCGTGGCGCTGTGCCCGTTCGCCTCGCGGGTGCCCTACCAGGTCCAGATCGTCCCGCGCGCGGCGCGGCCACGCTACGAGGACGACGGGCCACTCGGAGCTCGGCTCCTGCGCGAGGTGCTCGGGCGCCTGGCCGCGGCGCTCGGCGCCGTGCCGGCGCTCAACCTCTGGGTCCGCACCGCCCCGCGCGACGCCGAGTACTTCTGCTGGCGGATCGACCTCGTGCCCAAGCTGACCCACCTCGCCGGGCTCGAGCTCGGCACGGGCGTCCACCTGAACACCGTCGCGCCCGAGCGCGCGGCCGCAGCCCTGCGCGAGGTCGCGCCGGTACTGCCCCCGGCGGCGTCGGTTGCGCAGGGGCCGCCGACGGCGTGATTGCGCTGGCGGCGGTCATCGTGGTCGCCACCGCCGTGGGGGTCTTCGGCCGCCGCCGGCGACCCGTCGGCGCCGAGCGTCTGGCCCGTCGCCTCATGGACGCGATCCTCTGGGTCCTGCTGCCGATCGTCGCCTTCTTCAACATCGCGGCGCTCGAGCTCACCGTGCAGGTGGGGGCCGGGATCGCCTTCGCATATGCGGGGCTGGCGGTGACCATGATCCTGGCCTGGCTGGTGGGCGCGCGCGTCCTCCGGCTCCCGCGGCCGGCGACCGGAGCACTGATCGTCTCGGCGGGGCTGGCCAACACCGGCTACTTCGGCCTCCCCTTCAACGCGGCGACGCTCGGCTTCGACGCGCTGCCGGAGGCGGTCGCCTACGACGTGCTCGTCTCCGGAGTCGCGCTCGTGACCGTCGGCTTCTCGGTCGGGGCGGCCTTCGGCACGGAGGCCACGAAGGCAGGGGAGCGACTCCGGGCCTTCCTCCTGCGCAACCCTGCGCTGTGGGCCACCGTCGCGGCGCTGCTGGCGCCCGAGGCGCTCGCGCCCGGCTGGGCGGTCGACGGCTCCCGGGCCCTTGTCGTCGCCAGCGTGCCGATCGGCTTCTTCGCCGTCGGGGTGGCGCTCGCCGGGGAGTCGCACGCCGGTGAGGGCCGGCGCCTGCGCCTGCCCGTGCCGCTCGACCGGCCGGTCGCCGCCGCCGCAGTGCTCAGGCTGCTCGTGACCCCGGCGGTGGTGCTCGGCCTGTCCGCGTTGGCGATCCGGGTTCCGGAGGCTTACCTGATCCAGGCAGCGATGCCGACCGGGGTCAACACGCTGGTGATCGCCCACGCGTACGGCCTCGACCGGCGCATCGCGGCGGGGACGATCGCCTGGACCACGGCGGTCGCCGTCGTGGTCGGGGTGGTCGCCGAGCTCCTGTAGCGTCCGCGCGCGGTGCCGCCCGAGTCGCGACCGATACCGCGCTACGTCGCGGAGCCACCCCAGGATGGCCTGCCCTACGGGCGCTTCGCCCAGATGCTCGCCGAGCGCTTCGTCACCGCGTGTCGGGAGCTCGAGTCCGAGGACGAGGAGATCGGCGAGCCCGGCGAGATCGCGTGGTTCCCGGACCGCACCTACGCCGGGCGGACCTACATCCCCGCGGCCGCCACGACCTCGACCGGCTCCGAGGTCTTCGGCTACGTGTCGTACCGCCGCGCCGCCGGTGAGGGCGAGCCGGCCGACTACCAGGCCTTCGCCGACGCCACGGCCGAGACCGCGGCCGCGAACCCCGATTGGACCCTCGACCTCTCAGACCACGAGCTCGAGCCGTGGCGCGGACCGGAGGGCCGGCGCGGGATGGTGACGCTCGTCTGGGGCCGTGCGCTCGTGCCCAACGGCACGATCGCCACCGCGGAGCTCGGCCCGACGACCACCGACGGGTGCCCGCTCGTCGAGGAGCGCTTCACCCTCGTCTCGCTCGACGACTACACGGGCGACCTACTCGAGGTGAGGTTGTACGGCGGAGGCGGCAGGGAGCTGGCGCGCGAGTCGCTGTACGAGGGGGAGTAGGCGGAGCAGGCGGCGTTCGGTCCGCGTGGCTGCGCGAGGGGAGGCCCCGACGCCCCCGGCAGGAGTCGAACCTGCGACACCGCGCTTAGGAGGCGCGTGCTCTATCCACTGAGCTACGGGGGCTCTGGGAGGCCATCGTAGGCGAGG
>JACCTJ010000247.1 GCA_013812485.1 Thermoleophilaceae bacterium | reverse complement strand
CTCGTGCAGTACCTGTCGGCGAAGATCGGCATCGCCTCGGAGCGCAACCTGCCTGAGCTGTGTCGCGACACGATGCCCAGGCCGGTCAGCTTCGGGCTCTGGGTCCAGGCCGAGGCCATCGCCGTCGCCACGGACCTGGCCGAGTTCGTGGGCGCGGCCATCGCCCTCAACCTGCTCTTCGGCGTGCCCCTGTTCACGGCCGGGCTCATGACCGCGGTCGTGGCCTTCGCCATCCTCGCGCTCCAGAGCCGGGGGTATCGGCGCTTCGAGCTGGCGATCGCGGCCATGCTCGGCCTCGTCCTGCTCGGCTTCCTGTACGACTTCGTGCAGATCGGCGTCGACGCGAGCGGGTTCGCGGCCGGGCTCATCCCGACCTTCTCCGGCACCGACAGCGTGCTGCTCGCGGTCGGGATCCTCGGCGCCACGGTCAGGCCCCACGTCGTCTACCTGCACTCCGCGCTCACCCAGTCGCGCGTCGAGGCTCGCGACGAGTCCGAGAAGCGCGAGCTCCTGCGCTTCGGCCGCGCCGACGTGATGATCGCCATGGGGCTCGCGGGCGTGATCAACATGGCCATGCTCGTCGTGGCCGCCGGACTCTTCTTCAACACCGGCCGGACGGGGATCGACTCGATCGAGGGCGCGCACGCCGGGCTCGAGACCCTGGTCGGCGGCGGAGCGGCGCTGGCCTTCGCGGTTGCGCTGCTCTCCTCAGGCCTGTCGAGCTCGAGCGTCGGCACCTACTCCGGTCAGGTCGTCATGCAGGGCTTCATCCGCCGGCGGATCCCGCTGTTCCTGCGCCGCGGGCTGACCATGCTGCCCGCCCTCGTCGTGCTCGCCCTCGGCCTCGATCCGACGAGCACGCTGGTCATCTCCCAGGTCGTCCTCTCCTTCGGGATCCCGTTCGCGCTCGTGCCCGTGATCCTGCTCACCCGCCGCCGCGACCTCATGGGCGGACTGGTCAACCGCCGCGCGACCACCGCCGTCGCCTCGCTGGTCGCGGGCGTGATCATCGCCCTCAACGGCTTGCTGCTCTACGGCACCTTCTTCGGGTAGCGGCAGCGCGCCCAGTCCCGCGCGCCCGGCCGCCCATCCTCCGCGGGAAGTACGATCTCGCCCGCCAAAGCGACGGGGAGGTCCACGATGGCACTCATCTCCAATCCCATGAACGAGTTGACCGGGCCGCTCAACCGAGTCGAGGCCGCTCTCAACCAGCTCTGCAACGACCTCGGGACGCTCGACGTCCTGCCCGGGGTCGAGCAGGGCGTGAGCCAGACCAACGAGCGTCTCGCTCGCGTCGAGCATCAGGTGTCGCTCACGCGCGCCGCCAACGAGCAGACGGCCGCCACGCTCGAGGCCATCCGCGTGGACCTCGGCGAAGTGGTGCGACTGCTCGCCGCCGGTCTCGTGTCCGGCGCGCAGGATGGCTCGGGGGGGCTCGCCGCGGCTCCGAGCGTCACGCTGCGCCCGCGCGGCTGACGCAAGCGCTCGGCCACGCCCCGCGCATGGCCGAGGACCGCGTCCCCGCCGGTTCGCCCACCGAGCCGGCCGGGCTCTTCCGCGACGCCATGTCGGCGCTCGCGAGCGGAGTCGCAGTGGTCACCGCACGGCGCGCCGACGGCCTCCCCGCCGGCCTGCTCGCCACCTCGATCGCCGCCTACAGCGCCGCGCCTCCGTCGATCATGGTCTCGGTCGCGCACGCCTCGCGCTCGCACGCCGTCCTCGTCGAGCACGCCGGGCTCTTCGGCGTTCATCTGCTCGCCCGCAACCAGGAGGAGACGGCGCGCGTCTTCGCCAGTCGCTCCGACGACAAGTACGCCGAGCTCGACTGGGAGTGGGACCACGAGGTGCCGCGCCTCGCGGGCGCCGTGTCCTACTTGCGCTGCGCCCGCAGCGCCGTGTTCGACCACTACGACCACTCGGTCCTGATCGGCGACGTCCTCGACGGCCACCACGAGGGCGGCGAGCCGCTGTTGTGGGTCCGCCGGCGCATGGATTGGCGGCTGAGCCCGGAGGGCTAAGCGCCTCGCGCGGGCCACGGCGGTACCTTGTTTCCGGGTTGGACACGCTGCTCGCCATCGCCTCGAAGCGTGAGGTCCGCTCCTACGAGGACCGGGCGATCGGAGACGACCTCGTCGCGCGCATCCTCGAGGCGGGCCGGGTTACCGGTAGCTCCATGAACAGCCAGCCGTGGCGCTTCGTCGTGCTCGCGAGCCCCGAGGTCCGCACGGCCGTGGCCGAGACCCTCTACGCGCCCGCCAACTTGACCGGCGCTGCGACCGCGATCGCCATCCTCGTGAGCGGTGGGCGCACCGCCGACTTCGATGCCGGCCGCGCGGCCCAGAGCATGATGCTCGCCGCCTCGAACGACGGCGTCGGATCATGTCCCAACGGCGTGGCCGACCGCGAGCGCTTCGCCGCGCTGGTCGGCCTGAGCGAGGGCGAGCGCGCGGCCATCATCCTCAGCTTCGGCTACCCGGCGCGGCCGCGGCGGGCCGAGGACCGCACGCCGGGGGAGTGGATGGCGCGCGCCCGGCGCAAGCCGGCGAACGAGGTGGTCACGTGTCTCGAGACGACGGCCCCGCCGTAACGTTAC
>JACCTJ010000238.1 GCA_013812485.1 Thermoleophilaceae bacterium | reverse complement strand
CGCCATAACATTCGTCAACCCGCTGCGCGTTCCTTCAACACGACGGAACTTGCGGCGGGCAGCACTAAGCGACCGCTGCGCGCCGGGAGCCGGCGCCGCGAGGGCGGCGGGGCCGCGGCTGGCAGCGCTCGCAGACGTAGGTCCCCCGCTGCGCGACCCGCAGCTTGACGATCTCGCCCCCGCAGGCTGGGCACGGCTCCCCGGCGCGGCGGTGGACGAGGAAGCGGTGCTGGAACGAGCCCCGCGCCCCGTCGGGGTGGCGGAAGTCGTCGATCGTCGCCCCCCGCGCGTCGATCCCGGCCTCGAGCGACTCGACCACGGCGTCGCGCAGGGCGGCGAGCTGCGGGCGCCGCAGCGAGCCCACCGGCCGCAGCGGGTGGATGCGCGCGCGAAAGAGCGCCTCGTCGGCGTAGATGTTCCCCACCCCGGCGATGCGCTCCTGGCTGAGCAGGAAGGCCTTGACGGGCGCGCGGCGGCCGGCCGCGAGGATGCGCAGCGCCTCGGCCGTGAAGCCGGGATGCAGGGGCTCGACGCCGAGGCGGGCGGCGAAGTAGGCCTCGCGGGCGTCGGTGCCCCGCAGGACGACGCCCGTGCCGAAGCGCCGCGGATCCGTGAAGAGCACGCGGTCGCCGGAATCGAGGCTGAAGCGCACGCGCAGGTGCGGCGGCTCGTCCGGATCGCCGGGAGCGGCGAGCAGGAGGTTGCCGGTCATGCGCAGGTGCAGGACGAGGAAGAGCGGCTCCGGGGGCTCGACCGTCCCCGGGCCGGTGCCGTCCTCCAGCTCCCAGACGAGGTACTTGCCGCGGCGGGCGAGCCCGCTCACTCGCCGGCCCCAGACCGCCGCCTCGAGCTCGGCGGGCGGCGCCGGGGCGCAGAAGCGGGGATCGAGGATGTCCAGGCGCTCGAGGCGCCGCCCTTCGACGCGCGCCGCGAGGCCGCGCCGGATGGTCTCGACCTCGGGAAGCTCGGGCATCGCGCTGAGCTTAGGCCGGGCCCTCGGGGCGCCACGCGCCCCTCCCCTCACTCCGTCGCCCGCGGGTGGGCGCTGAAGTACACCTCCTTCAGCCGGCCGCTCGAGAGGTGGGTGTAGATCTGCGTGGTCGCGACGTCGGCGTGGCCGAGCATCTCCTGGAGCGAGCGCAGGTCACAGCCCCCGGCCAGCAGGTGCGTGGCGAAGGTGTGGCGCAGGGTGTGCGGGGTCAGGCGCCCGGCGAGGCCGGCCGCCCGACCGTGGCGGACGACGATCCCGTGCAGGCCCTGGCGGCTGAGCGGACCGCCGCGCCGGTTGAGGAAGATCTCGGTCTCGAGCCGCTGGCCGCTAAGGGTCGGGCGCCCGCGGTCGAGGTAGGCGCGAAGGGCGGCGCGCGCGGCGCGCCCGACCGGGACGATTCGCTCCTTCGAGCCCTTTCCCCGGGCCCGCAGCACCCCGGCCTCGAGGTCGACGTCGCCGAGCTCGAGGCCCGTGACCTCCGAGGCCCGCAACCCGCAGGCGTACATGGTCTCGAGCAGCGCGCGGTCGCGCAGGGCGGCGGGCTCGGCGCCGGTCGGCTGGGCGAGGAGGTTGCGGACCTCGTCGCGGGAGAGGACGTCGGGCAGCTTGGCCGGTCGCTTCGGCGCGGCGAGCGCCGCGGTCGGGTCGGACTCGCGCAGCCCCTCGCGACGCAGGTGGCGATAGAAGGAGCGCAGGCACGCGGACTTGCGGCGGATGGTCGCCGCCGAGGCGGCCGGGTGCCCCTCACCGGAGGCGAGGTCGGCGAGGTAGTCGGCGATCTCCCGGCTCGAGACGGTCTCGGGCTCGGACCCGTGCTCGGCGAGGTGACGGCCGAAGGCGAGCAGGTCGGAGCGGTAGGCCTCGAGCGTGTTGCGGGCCAGGCCGCGCTCGAGCTCGAGGTGGGCCAGGAAGTCGAGCACGAGTCCCTCGTGGCGGCGCTCGCCGGGCGCCGGGAGTGCGGTGGCCATGGAGATCCGTTCGCCGAGGGCGGGCTCCGCCCTGCCGCACGCTCTGCTGGCGGGCGGTCAGTCGCCGCGCAGGAAGGCCCGAAACCAGAGCAGGCCGAGGAGCGTCTTCGCGTCCTTGCAGGCGTCGATCGTCTCGTCGAGGTCTGCGAGCGGCACCTCCCGGATCTCGATTCTCTCCTCCTCGTCGGACTCGGCAGATTCGTCGGAGAGCTCGGTGGCAAGGTAGAGATGCACCTCCTCGTCGGTGAAGCCCGCCGAGGAGTAGTACGTCGTGAGGTGGCGCCAGCTCTCGGCGCGCTTGCCGATCTCCTCCGCGAGCTCGCGCTGGGCGGTCTTGAGCGGGTCCTCTCCCGCCTCGTCGAGCTTGCCGGCGGGGATCTCCAGCAGCGCCTCCTCCCCCACCGCCTCGCGCGGCTGAGCGACCATGAACACGCTCTCCCCGTCGTGCGCGACGACCGCGACCGCGCCGGGATGGACGACGCGCTCGCGCGTGACCTCCTCGCCATCGTCGTCGTGGCGGAAGCGGTCGCGCCGGACGCTGAAGATCCTGCCTGCGTAGACCTCCTCTCCACCTGTGTGCTCAAACACCGGCGATCTCCTCTCCGAGCACGCGGCCTGCGGCGAGGGCGGCCCGGAAGAAGAGCTCGTCCTCGTCGATCGAGCGGCCCATGGTACGGGCCCCGAGGCCGGAGGCGCGGTAGCCGTCGGCCGACGCGCTCGACCGAGGCCAGGCGCCCTCGCCTCAGCGCGAGCGCCGTCAAGCGCTGCGAGCGACGATCCCCAGCGCGAGGTCGAGCACGGTCTCGAGCGCCTCGACGCTGACCCGCTCGTCGGGGCGGTGGTTGTCCTCGCTGCCGTCGGCCACATTCAGGCACGGCAGGCCGGCGGCGTTGAACACCGCGGCGTCGCTTCCCGACGCGGTGCTCCGATAGGTCGGTTCGATCCTGAGGTCGGCGAGCGCGGCCGCGGCCGCCTCGACCGGCTCCGCGGTGCGGGTGAGGCGGTAGCCGCGGAAGCTCTCCTCCACCTCGGTCTCGAGGTCGCACTCGCCCGCGCCGGCGGCGTCGGTGAGGACGTCGAGTATCTCGGTCACGAGCGCGCCGGCGCGCTCCCGGTCGAGGCTGCGCGCCTCGAGCTCCACGCGGCAGTGCTCGGGGACGACGTTCGCTGCCACCCCACCCTCGATGCGGCCGGCGTTGGCCGTCGTCTCGTCGTCGAGGCGGCCGAGCCGCAGGCGCGCGATGGCGCTGGCCGCGGCTACAACGGCGCTGCGCCCGGCCTCGGGACTCAACCCCGCATGGGCGGCCTGTCCGCGGAACCGCGCCGCGATTCCGTAGTAGGTCGGCGCGGCCAGGATCAGCTCCCCGACCGGAGAGGCGTGGTCGAAGACGAAGCCGTGGTCGGCGCGCAACCGCGAGCGGTCGAAGGCCTTGGCCCCGGCGAGCGCGCGCTCCTCGCAGGTGGTGAAGAGCAGCTCCACCGATGCTCGCGCCCGCTCGCGAGCCAGCCGGCGGGCCACCGCGAGCATGGTCGCCACCGCCACCTTGTTGTCGGCCCCCAGGATGGCCTCGTGGCGGTTGCGGAGAAAGCCGCCCTCGAGCACGACCTCGACCGGCGCGGCGAGGGGGACGGTGTCCATGTGGGCGCAGAGGAGGATCGTCCTCGCGCCGTCCCCGCGACCGGGGATGCGGGCGAGGAGGTTGCCCGCGTCGGCGCCCGTCTGGGCAGCGCTGCGGTCCTCCTCGACTTCGAGGCCGAGCGCGTTCAGCTCGGCCGTGATCGCGTCGGCGACTCCGCGCTCGCTCCGCGAGGGGCTCTCGGTCTCGCACAGGCGGACGAAGTCCTGACGCAGGCGCCGGCGCTCCTCGGCGCTTGCGTGCTCCACGCCCGAGACGGTCACGACGCCCGCGTCTAGGAGCTCACGGGGAGGCGCTCGAGCGGGAGGCCGGGCGCGCCGTCTTCTTCGTCCGCGCCCGTCACGCTCGGCGGCGCGTCCGCGCGCCGCGCCGCGCGCTCGAGCGCGGCTCCGACGAACTCGCGGAACAGCGGCTGCGCGCGCAGAGGCCGCGACTTGAACTCCGGGTGGAACTGGGAGGCCACGAAGAAGGGGTGGTCGGGCAGCTCGACGATCTCCACCAGACGATCGTCGGGCGAGGTCCCGGAGCACACCAGCCCTTCCGCCTCGAGGTGGCGGCGCAGGTGGTTGTTGACCTCGTAGCGGTGGCGGTGGCGCTCGTAGATGACCGCCTCGTCGTAGACCTCGCGGGCGCGGGTGCCATCGTGGAGCTTGACCGGATCGGCGCCGAGGCGCATGGTTCCGCCGAGGTCGCGCACCTCCTTCTGCTCGGGCAGGAGGTCGATCACGGGGTATGGCGTCTCGGGGTCGAACTCGGTCGAGTTCGCGCCCTCCATCCCGGCCACGTGGCGGGCGAACTCCGAGACCGCTATCTGCATGCCGAGGCAGATCCCGAGGTAGGGGACGCCCTGCTCGCGGGCGAAGTGGGCGGCGTGGATCTTGCCCTCGATCCCGCGCGTGCCGAAACCGCCGGGGATCAGCACGCCATCGCAGCCCGAGAGCTCGCGGTCGGCCTCCTCGCACCCGAGCGCCTCGGCGTCGACCCAACGAACCTCGACATCCGCGGAGTGGTGGATGCCCGCGTGGCGCAGCGACTCTATGACCGACAGGTAGGCGTCCTCGAGCTGCACGTACTTGCCGACGAGGCCGATCCGCACCGTGCGCTCGGCCGCGCCGACGCGGCGCACGAGCTCCTCCCACTCGGTCAGGTCGGGCGGACCGGCCTCGATCCCGAAGTGGCTCAGGACCTGGTCGTCGACGCCCTGTTCGCGGAAGCGCAGCGGCACCTCGTAGATCGAGGCGACATCGCGCGCCGAGACGACGGCCTCGACGGGCAGGCTCGCGAAGAGGGCGATCTTCTCGCGGATGTCGCGGTCGAGACCGCCCTCGGAGCGGCACATGACGAGATCGGGCTGGACGCCGATGCGGCGGAGCTCCTGCACGGAGTGCTGGGTCGGCTTGGTCTTGAGCTCGCCGGCGTGGCCGAGGAAGGGCACGAGCGTCAGGTGGACGAACATGCAGCGCCCCCGGCCCTCCTCGACCTGGAACTGGCGCAGGGCCTCGAGGTAGGGCAGCGACTCGATGTCGCCGACCGTGCCGCCGATCTCGGTGATCACGAAGTCGACGTCCTGGGCCTCGGCCACGAGGCGGATCCGCTGCTTGATCTCGTCGGTGATGTGCGGGATGACCTGGACGGTCTTGCCGAGGTAGTCGCCGCGGCGCTCGCGGCGGATGACCGTGTCGTAGATCGCACCGGTGGTCACGTTCGAGCCGCGGGTGGTGTTCGCGCCGGTGAAGCGCTCGTAGTGGCCGAGGTCGAGGTCGGTCTCGGCGCCGTCCTCGGTCACGAACACCTCTCCGTGCTGAAACGGGCTCATCGTCCCCGG
>JACCTJ010000218.1 GCA_013812485.1 Thermoleophilaceae bacterium | reverse complement strand
GTAGCTCGAAGCGGTGCACGAAGAGGCCGCTGTCGGCGACAGAGAAGAAGAGCTCACCGTCGCGAGGGGTGATCTCGAGATCGACGCGGTCGTCCTCCGACCGCGAGCCGTGGCGGATCGAGTTGGTCACCGCCTCGTTGACGGCAAGCTTGATCTCGTAGCGCTCCGGCTCGGCGAAGCCCGCGTCCTCGGTGGCCCGGTCGACGAACTCGCGGACCTCGTGCAGGCGCGCGAGCGAGGCGGGGATGGACAGGTGGCGGCCCGCTTC
Organism: Thermoleophilaceae bacterium; assembly: GCA_013812485.1. Taxonomy (GTDB): domain Bacteria; phylum Actinomycetota; class Thermoleophilia; order Solirubrobacterales; family Thermoleophilaceae; genus JACCUC01. The sequence goes on along the minus strand of JACCTJ010000218.1, from coordinate 2,204 downwards.
TCCGCTCATCGGCCTCTCCGCTCCATAAGGGGCTAATACCCGCAGAGGGCGGGCGGCCGAACCCTAGAGCTACCCGCCGGTCCCCGCCGCCCGCAGCGCCAGCGTCACGATCAGGAGCGCACCCACGGCCATGATCCCCATCTCCCGCAGCACGACGCGACGCGCCAGCAGCGCCTGCTCACGCCGCTCGAGCGCCTCGAGGTCTCGCACGCCGGCGAGCTCGCTCTGGGCCGCGCCCACCCGCATCGCCTCGCTCACGAGCGCGACCACGAGCGGCGCCACGCCGTAGAGGACGTGGAGCGAGCCCTGGGCCTGGCGCCCGCTCGCGAGCAGCACCAGTCCGAGCAGCACCTGCACGACAACCACGCCCTGCGCGACGCGCAGCAGGTACCAGAAGATCACCGACGGCTCGCGCCGCAGCCAGGCCACGCCGCCCCAGGCGCCCGCCAGCAGGTTGGTGGCCAGCACCGCCACCCCGAGGATCAGATGAACTTGGCTCAACAAGCGTCCTTCCGCACTAAGTGGCAAAGTGTCACAAAGTGGTATACACCGGGGGCTGATGCTGAGGAGCTACCTCCCCGTCCTTGTCTTCCTCGCCCTCGGTGTCGGCGTCGGGGCGCTCTTCAGCGCCATCAACGGCTGGCTCGGGCCCAAGCGGCCGACGCGGATCAAGTCGGAGCCCTACGAGTGCGGCCTGCCCTCGGAGGTGACGAGCAACTTCCGCTTCGGGATCAGCTTCTACCTGATCGCCATGCTGTTCATCCTGTTCGACATCGAGGTCGTCTTCCTGTACCCGGTGGCCGTTCAGCTCGAGGCCTTCGGGGTATTCGCCCTCGTGGAGACCATCGTGTTCATCGCCCTTCTGTTCGTAGCGTTCGTGTTCGTGTGGCGACGTGGAGCCCTGGAATGGAGATAAGGCGCCAACCGCTCCAGACCGAGCCGCAGAAGTTCCCGCCCAAGACCGGCGACAACCTGCGGGTGCGCCAGCTTCGCGCCCGCCAGATGCTGCGCGGCGAGCTCGAGGACTCCGAGCTCGGCGAGTACGTCGAGTCGCGGCTCGGCCTGACCACCCTGGCCAAGGCCCAGAACTGGGCCCGCGCGAACGCGCCCTGGCCGCTCACCTTCGGGCTCGCCTGCTGCGCGATCGAGATGATCTCGGTCGTGGGCTCGCCGCGCACCGACGCGGCGCGCTTCGGCGCCGAGGTCTTCCGCGCCTCCCCGCGCCAGGCCGACATGATCATCCTCTCGGGCCGCGTGGCCATGAAGATGGCGCCGGTCATCCGCCGCATCTACGACCAGATGCTCGAGCCCAAGTGGGCCATCGCGATGGGCGCCTGCTCGTCCTCGATGGGCGTCTTCAACAACTACGCGATCGTCCCGGCCGACAAGTTCATGCCGGTCGACATCCACGTCCCCGGCTGCCCGCCTCGCCCCGAGGGGCTGATGCACGGAATCCTCAAGCTGCGCGCGGCGATCCTGAGCAGCCCCGACATGGACTGGCGCACCCGCTACGGCGGCCGCGGCACCGAGGAGGTCCTCGAGTCCGCGCTGGCCGATCCCACCGCCGGCCACTCGATCGGCGTCTCCGGCGGCGGCAGGATGGGCACGAGTGCCTGACGCCACCGGCCTCGAGCTGATCGCCCAGGAGCTGCGCGACCGCGACGCCGACGGGGTCATCGACGCCGTCTTCTTCCGCGAGAAGGCCGCGCTGCTCGTCACCCCGGCCAGCGTGCAGGCCACGCTCGAGCACCTGCGCGGGAAGGGCTATGGCTTCATGGCCTCCGTCCACGGCCTGGACTACTTCCCCGAGGAGCCGCGGCTCGGCGTGCACTACGAGCTGCTGGACATGAGCACGGTGGACCGCATCACCGTCAAGGTCCGCGTCCCGATCGACGATCCGCACGTGCCGAGCGTGACGCCCGAGTGGCCGACCGCCGACCACCAGGAGCGCGAGATCTACGACATGTTCGGCGTGATCTTCGACGGCCACCCCGACCTACGGCGCATCCTGATGCCCGAGGACTACGAGGGCTTCCCGCAGCGTCGCGACTTCCCGCTCGGCGGCGAGCCGGTCTTCTTCACCCACAACGAGCCGCGCCTCCCGCGCTACACGCAGTGAGCACGCCCGAGGTCCGCCCGACCAGGCCGCCCCAGATCCCCTACCGGGAGATGGAGGACTCCGTCGAGCTGTCGCACATCGCGCA
>JACCTJ010000217.1 GCA_013812485.1 Thermoleophilaceae bacterium | reverse complement strand
GAGGCGGTCCCTTGGCCCGAGCGGTCACCGTTCCCGCCGGCCGTGGAGTCGGCGGTCTGGCTGCGGCGCTCCCTCGTGCGCTCGGCCGCGGACGAGCTCTTCGTGTTGCGGGCGGCTCGGACGAGCGCGCCCGCGGGAGCGTGTCGAGGCGTATGGGAGGCTGCAAGGACGGGCGCTCAGCCCTCGATGCTGCCGACCTTGGCTCGGACGCGCGCGTTGAAGCCAGAGGGCGGCCGCTCCCGCCGCGGCAACAAGCAGGACGAGGTTCGACACGGCCACGATGCGCAGGCGTCGGACGGCGCCGGGCCCGAGCCGCCTCTGTCCGCTCGATGCCCCACCGCGTCTCCCTTGGGCAATGGTCGCTCCGAGCATACGCGCGCCCGAACGCGTCGGGGCTACCGGGAGGGTCACGTCGAGCTGTGGCGGGCGACGCAATCAGCCCCGCTTGGTCAGGCGGCCCTCGCGCAGCGCCTCGAGGTCGACGTCGTCCAGGGTCGTCACGACCAGGGCGGGATGCTCGGCGGCGAGCGCGTCGTAGTCGTCGGCCCGCGCGAGGCCCAGGGCAAACATCTCGCCCGCCTTGGCCGCCTGCACCCCCGCCACCGCGTCCTCGATGACGAAGCACTCCTGCGGGGGATGCCCGAGCTCCCCCGCGGCGGTGACGAACATCTCCGGGTCCGGCTTGCCCTGGGCGAAATCACGCCCCGAGACGTCGGCGTCGAAGAAGTCGAGCAGCGTCTGGCCCGGGCTCAGGAAGTCGTACACCAACCCGTTCTCAGACGCGAACTCGTCCAGGCGGATCCGCTCGAGGAACAGCCCGGCGTTCTTCGAAGAGGACGCCGCCGCCACCTCGACCCCGGACGCCTTGACGGCGAGGATGAACCGCAGGGCGTCGGGATAGGCGGTGAACTCGCCGGCCTCGATCAGCTCGACGACCATCGACTGCTTGCGCTCCGCGTAGGGCTCCACCCGCTCCTGGGCGTCGGGGACCTCGAAGTGCTCCAGCGCGGCGAGCGCGCCGCTCATGCGCGGCTTGCCGGACACGACGCCCTGATAGACCTGCGGGGTGAACGCCTCGGGTGACCACGCCGTCTGATCGCGGACGTCGCTCCACGGCCCCTCCATGAGCTCCTGCAGCGTCTCCCGCCACGCCCGCTCGTGGGGTGAGTCGACCAGCACCCCGTCGACATCGAAGATCGCGCCGGAGAAGCCTTCCCGCTGATCCCTCTCCCCGGCGCTCATCGCGTCGAGGCCGCCGTGTCCGGTGCCAGGGCGAAGGTGTGGCGGTCACCCGCGGACAGCTCGACGACCTCGTCGCCGACCCCCACTCGGATCGGGCGGCTCGAGCCCTCCGTGTCGGCCACGACGGTCAGCTGGCCGTCGCCGAGCGACACCTGCATGGGCGTTCCCCGAAAGCGCATGGGGAACGTCAGGCCGTCGAGGCGCTGGCGCTGGCGCGGCTGGAAGTGCAGGACATCCTCGCGGATCTCGGTCCCCGCGTAGCTGCGCTGGATGAGGTCGAGCGTCCCGGCCATCACGCCCAGGTGGATGCCCTCCTCTGTCGTGCCGCCCTGTACGTCTCCCACGTCGCTCTCCAGCGCGGCCAGGAAGCGCTCCCAGGACTCCTCGGGATTCAGGCCGGCGAGGACCGCCGCGTGGACGACGAGGCTCAGCGTCGAGCCGTGCGAGGTGCGCTGGTCGTAATAGTCGATGGTCCGCTGAGCGGTGTCCGGCCCGCACTCGTAGCCGAGCTTGGCGAACAGCCGCTCCAGCACCTGCTCGGGAAACAGGAAGAACAGCATGACCGTGTCGGCCTGCTTGGCCAGCTTGTAGCGGTCGGGGTCGTCGCCCTCGGAGCGCAGGATGCGATCCAGCCGCTGGATGTTCCCGTACTTCTCGCGGTAGGCGTCCCAGTCGAGCTCCTCGAGGTCCTCGTAGCCCTCGAACTGACTGATGACGCCGTCGGCGTGGAACGGGACGAACATCTTCTCGCTCATCGCCCGCCAGGTCGTGAGCTCCTCGTCGATGAGCCCGAGCCGGCGGCGCAGGGCGTTGCGCTGGGCCTCGGGGAGCAGGCCCAGGACGGTGATCGCTGTCTCGGCGATCCAGGCCGCCATGACGTTCGTGTACGCGTTGTTGTTCACGCCGCCAGGCTCGGGAGGGGAGTCGGGGTACTTCTCGTGGAACTCGTCGGGGCCCATGACGCCGTCGATGACGTAGCGCTCGCGCTCGGGGTCGAACCGGACGATCGAGGCCCAGAAGCGCGCGATCTCGAGCATCATCTCGGCCCCGTTGTCGCGGATGAACTCGAGGTCGCCGGTGGCCTGGAAGTAGTGCCAGATGTTGTAGAAGATCGCCGCGTTGACGTGGCGCTGGTTGTGGGACAGGTCGGGCTCCCACACTCCCGAGAGCGGGTTCAGGTGGACGACCTGCGTCTCCTCCGTCCCGTCCGACCCGCTCTGCCAGGGGAACATCGCGCCCCGCCAGCCGTGCGCCGCGGCCGCGGCCCGGGCCTCGCCCAGCCGGCGGTAGCGGTAGCGCAGCAGACCCCGGGTGATCGCCGGCACCCGGAAGTTCAGGAACGGATACACGTACAGCTCGTCCCAGAACACGTGCCCGCGGTACGCCTCGCCGTTCAGGCCGCGGGCGGGGACGCCCGCGTCGTGCTCGGAGGTGTGCCGTGAGCAGACCTGGAGTATGTGCGAGATGTGCAGTCGCAGGAGCAGCTGCACGCGCTCGTCACCGGGGACGACGACGTCGCACTGGCGCCACACCTCCTCCCAGGCCTGCTCGTGGCGGGAGAGGGCGGTCGAGAAGTCCGGGTAGCGGGCGGCTGAGGTGCCGGCGTTGCCCAGCGGTTCGTTGATGGCCCGGTCGCGCGAGGTGTAGAAGGCGACGATCTTCTCGGTACGGACCGCCTCGCCCGCGCGGACGTCGACGGCCAGCACCTGCTGGATGTAGTCCTCCATCTGGTAGAGGCTGCGCTCGGGGGAGAGCTGCTCGGTGCCGTGGAACATCCGGGTCCGGGCCGCCTCGGCCACGAACATGTCCGACTGGCGCGCCTTGACCTTCAGGGCGATGACCTCAGGCCCGAAGGTCCGGGGGGAGACGGGGTCGAGGTGGCGGCCCGCGAACGCCCGGTAGCGCGCGACGCCGCTGTTCGTCACCCGGCCGTCGATCGCGGAGACGACCTCGAGGCGCCCCGACCAGTTCTCGGGCGTGATCGTCCACTCGATCGCCGCCTGGTGCATATGGGCCATGCTCACGAACCGGCGGGTGCGCAGCGTGGTCTCGCGGTCGCCCCGGTCGCGGAAGCGCAGCGTGCGGGACACGACGGCGATGCGGGCGTCGAAGGAGTGGTGATACTCGAGGACCTCGACGTTGTCGAGGCGCACCGCGTCCTCGCCCTCGATGCGCAGCTTGATTACGAGCCAGTTCGGGAGGTTGACCAGATCCTCGTTGAGGACGGGCCGCCCGCCCATGATCGTCGTCTCGCGGTTATAGCCCCCGTGGCAGTAGGTCCCGGGGTAGTGGACGTCGTCGGCGTCCTCCCACTCCGCCGCGCCTCGGCTGCAGAAGTAGCCGTTGCCCGTGGAGGTGAGGGCCTCGCGCAGCCCCTCCTCTTCGGAGGTGAAGGCGTCGTAGGCGAGCCTCGCGTCGCTCATCGCGCCAGCCTATCGAGGAATCGCTCCACCTCTTCGGTCGAAGCCAGCACGTAGTCCGCGGCGGTCGTCCGCCCGGCGACCTCGGGGTCCTCAGCGCAGCCCACGAAGATGCCGATCCCCTTGCCCCGGAGGGCACCGAACGCGTGCTCATCCGTGTGATCGTCGCCGAGGTAGAGGGGCACGACCTCCGCGAGGTCCAGGCCGAGGGTGTCGATGAGGTAGAGCACGGCCTTGCCCTTGTCCCAGTCGAGCTTGGGCTGCAGCTCGTAGACCATCTTGCCCGGGGTCATCTTGAGCTCGTCGGGCCGCTCGGCCAGCAGCGCGTCCACGACCCGGGCGATCCGCTCGCACCCCTCGGGCTCCGCGAGCCGGTAGTGGACCGCCACCGAGAACCGCTTGGGCTCGACGAGCGCGCCCTCGACGCCGCCGACCTCCTCGCGCAGCTGGGCGGTGACCTGCTCGACGAGCTCCTCCGACCCGCTGGCGGCCTCGTGCTCGAAGGTGCCCGCCTCGGGGCTCCAGATGTCGAACCCGTGGCTGCCCGCCACCACCAGGTCGTCGATGCCCATGAGGTCCTGCACGACGGGCCGATCGCGGCCGCTCACCACGCAAACCGTGGTCCGCCGGGCCAGCCCCCGCACGGCGTCGCCCATCGCGGCGGAGATGCGCGCGTCCTCTGGGCGGTCGACGATCGGGGTGAGGACGCCGTCGTAGTCCAGGAACACCGCCGGGCGCCTGCCGCCCATGGCCTCCTCGAGCCCGGCCTTCGCCGCCAGGGCGTCGGGCAGGTCCTTGATGCTCGCGTCCATGTCTCGACCCTTCCCGTGATGCTCGAGGCGGGAACGTCACCGGCTCGGCGAGAACGTCAGCGCTCATCGGGTGGGGAACGCCGCCGGGCGGTGCGCTCCCCCGTATCGGCGCTTCGCACGGCGTCAAATCGGTGCCGGCGCCGTCGGGCGCTTCGCGCGTGGTCAGACGGCAACCCGACGCCAGCGTCCCGAGCGCAGCCAGGCGACGGACGCGGCGAACCCCACGCCCGCGGCGACCGGCAGCGAGAGCCATACGTAGAAGAGCTCCAGATCCAGGACCAGAGCCGCCAGCGCGGCCGACGTCACGAGTCCGCCGCTCACGATCAGTTCGATGACGAAGCCGGCATCGGCGTCGCCGGTTCCGAACACCGCGCCCACCCCGACCTCGGCCGCCACCACGACGACCATCCCGAGCCCGACGGCGATCAGGGTGGAGCGCGCGCCGGAGACGAGTTGCTGGTCGTCGGTGAAGAGCGAGAGGACCACGTCAGGGAGGAGCACGGCCATCGCCAGCAGAGGGAGCGTCGCGACAAGGGCACGCCAGGCGACGGCGCGCACGAGTGGGGCGAGGCGTTCACCGATCCCCCGACCGAGCGATGCCGAGATCATCGTGTAAACCGTCTCCGCGAAGGCCTGAGACGGGATCAGGAAGACGACGAAGCACGCGAAGACCAGGCTCGACGCGGCGAGCGCATCCTCTCCGAGACGCTCGATGATCAAGAAGAAGGCCACCCAGCGCCCCGCCTCGACAAGGGCCTGTAGGCCGATCGGCGTGCCCAGGCGCACCATCCGGCCGGTCGACGCGTCTGCTTCCTGGCCCCGGCCGGCGAGCCTGATCCCTCCGACGTCCAGCCGACGGGCGGTCTGCACGCTCAGGAAGGCAAAGGCGGCGAGCTCCGCGCCGAGAAACCCCATCCCCGCTCCTTCGATACCCAAGGCGGGGAGGCCCAGCGGACCGAAGATCAAGACGATGCTCAGAGCGAGGTTCGTCACGACGAGCACGATCGTCGCGCCGACGAGCAGCCTCGGTCTGCCGAGGCCCACCCATAACGAGCTGTAGGCGAGGTTGAGCGCGAGGAAGATCACGCCCCAGGAGCCGAACCGAAAGAAGTCTTCGATCGACCTCGCCACCTCCGCTGAGCTGATGACCAGCTCGGCGACCGGCCCGGCCGCGAGCCGGAGAGCGACCGCGACCGCGACCGCGATCAGGCCCACGGCGGCCAGGGCGCGGCCGAAGGTCTCCCCGACCGCGCCGTCGCGCCCCTGGCCGACGCGTCTGGCCACGAGGATCTGCATCGCCTCCACGAGCCCGACCGCGGGAACGATGGCGGCGTCAAGGACCGCGTCGATCGGTCCGATCGCGGCGAGCTCGGCCCGGCCCACCCGGCCGAGCAGGGCGGTGTCGGTGAATTGGATGAGCGTCTCGCCGACCTCGGCGAAGAGAAGCGGAACCGCGATCACCCAGACCGAGGGGCCTAGGGTACGCGGCCGACGCCCCGGCGGGGCGGTGTCAGCCTCGCCGCTCAGACAAGCCGGAAGGCGTAGGAGTAGCGGTTCAGGTGCATCACCATGCAGGAGAGTAGAGCTCCGCCCTTCATGTACTCGCCGAGATCGAAGTACGACACCTCCATGGCGTGCTCGACCGCGATGTCCTCGAGCCGGCGGTTCTTCTTGACCTCATAGTTGTAGTCCTCGCTCCCGGCGGTCAGGTCGTGCAGGCTCGAGCCGTTGAGGATGGTGTTCGACAGGCGCACGGAGTTGCAGATGCCGGAGTAGCACTCGTCCACGCCGACGTCGACGACGTTTGTGTGGCGCTCGAGCTCGGCGACCTCCTCGCGCTCGAACATCTCGGTGCAGACGAGCGTGTCTTCGCGGGTCAGCGGGAAGATCGTGCAGTCGAGGTGGTAGAGGTAGGGATCGGTCTCACGAACCTTGACGATCTCCATGTCGAACTCGCGCTCCATCCACTCGTAGCTCTCTCGCTCCGAACGCAGGCCATAGCCTCCGACGTAGACGTTGTCGTGAAGGTGCTTGAGGTCGGCCTCGCCCTCAAAGCAGTGGGGCGCGAAGCGTACCTCATAGCCCATCGACCCGAAGAACGGCAACCCGACCTCGGACTCGCCTCGCCGCGGCGCGGAGGTGAAGTTCGAGACCACCACCGGGCTCGGGTCGAGGTGCTCCAAGACGATGCCGAGGTTGGCGGTGAAGACGAGGTCCTGGAGGTCTTCGAGGCGCGGAGTCGGCAGGAGGTAGACGAGCCCCTCGGAGGCGAGGAAGGAGTACAGGCTGAGGAACTGGGTCATCGCCCGCTTTGCGTCCGGCTCGCGCTCCTCATCGGCGACGTCGGTCATCCAGGCGTTGTTCGCCACCTCGGTCGAGTAGGAGAAGGGGAAGTTCACGAGGAAGGCCGGGCGCTGTAACTCGGTCGGCGTCCGGGGGCGCGCGGTCGGCTGGACGTGCGGTGCTTCACGCCCCTCAAGAATCGGTTCATGTAGGGTCATTTCGGTAGCTCCTCGTGGTTGACGTAGTTCGTTACTGCTTCGGGCGAACCGCGACGAGTGGGTCGATGCCCGCCTCGACGTGGGTGTGGACCGTCTGGGTCGGAGTGAGCTCCCAGCGCTCGGAGAGCGGGATGATCAGGTCGACTTGCGAGCCGTAGCGGATCTGCGAGAAGCGTTGGCCCTGCAGGCAAGGCTGGTTCTGCTTGAGCTCGAACGGCGTGATCGAGTCGACGTCGTAGTCGGCGATCTGGAGGATGTGATACGGATCCTCGAATTCCGGGGCGCTGATGCGGTTGACCATCCGCTGGTTGTGGCGCAGGTACTCCGCCCTGGAAGGCAAAACGCGGAGGTCCTGGAGAATGTTCTCCTCCACCTCGAGCATCGGGTGGTTGAGCGTGTCGATCGGATCGAGCTGCCTGTAGGAGAGCCGCCCAGCGTAGGGCACGCGGTTGACGTGAACGTCGAAGAACGTCATGAAGATGCCGATGACGAGGCTCTGCTTGTCGTAGCTCTTGTCGCGCAGGGCTTCTCGCAGGGAGTACGGCTCCCCCTTGATGTCGACGATCGA
>JACCTJ010000216.1 GCA_013812485.1 Thermoleophilaceae bacterium | reverse complement strand
GGGGGTACCGGTCAGCTGATCCGGCCCGTTGGTGCCTGTAATCGTCGCCGCGAGGGCGACGGCGGCGGAGACGAGGCCAAGCAGGGCAAGGCTCGCCAGCGCCGCGATGAAGCGAGTACCCTTCGCCATGAGGGGTGACTCCTTTCGTCGGGTGTCGCCCCTCTTAAAACCCTTTCGCGAGCAGAGTTGCGGTTCGGTTAATCGACCACCGACCGTTCGGTTAGCCCCGGCCCGCCAGGCTAGCCGATCAGCCGCGGCTCGTCGCCGCGCCCGGGCGCTCGTGCGAGCGCATCTCCGAGAGGATCCGCTCGAGCCGCGGCTCGGTGTCCGGGTCCACGTGGGTCATGGCGGCGGCGACCGAGGGATGCACCGCGGCGATCTGCGCGTGCAGCTCGCGCGCAACGGCGCGGTAGCTCGGATGGCCCTCGCGACCGGAGCGCAGCTCGATCAGGTGCATGGCCTCGCGGGCGTTCAGGTCGAGCACGTAGCGGATGCGATAGGCCAGGCACAGCGCGTAGGGCGCCAGCTCCGGCGCGCCGGCTTCGACCAGCCGCTCGTACTCGACGCGCGAGGACTCGAGCGCGGTGCGGAACTCGGCGCCCACTCCGGCGGCGTCGAGCTCCTCGGGGATCTCCGCCCCGAGCGCCGGTGAGAGGGACTGCCACTGCACGGTGAGCAGGCGATGGCGCTGGAGATCGCGGAAGGCCCCGTAGTCGGAGACGACCTCGAACCGGTAGGAGACGGCTTCGAGGCCGCGGCCGGGGCGGTGACGGCGGTTTTCGCGGTCCCCGCACAGCTCGGCGATGAGCGCGGCCCGCTCGCCCGGCGCGAGTGCGGCGACTGCCTCGCGGGTGTCCTCCTCCGAGCTCGCCGCCGACTCGAACAGCAGGCCGGCCAGCAGATCCTCCTCGGAGCCGCGCACCGAGAGCAGGCGCACCGCCGGCGCGCTCGCCTCGCTCGCGCGCTCGCGGTCGAGGCCGAGTCGCGCGGCCGCCCGGTCCCCCCTGCGCGCACGCTCCTCGAGAAAGCCGATCCAGCGCCCACCGCGCTCGGGCCGCTCGACGCGGGTGAGGAAGCTCGGGATCGTCTGCTTGAGCTCGCCCAGCGCCATCCGCCCGAGCTCGCGCGCCTCGGGCAGAGGCGAGGCCAGCAGCCGCATGACGAGGCTCTCGTAGGCCTGGCCGCTCGCGTACACGCCCACGTGCGAGAGTGAGGCCGCGGGCAGCAGCCCGCGCAGGAGATCGAGCGCCTTGGCCCTGATCGAGCGCCGGTGAGCGGCCTCGGGTTCGCCGTCGCCGCGCGGAAAGCGCCCGGCCGCCCATCGCTCGACACGGGGCAGGCCCTCGGCGTAGACCGCGAACAGCCCGTTCATGACGCGCTCGTACTCGGGCCCGAGCAGCGGATCGCGCCAGTAGCGGTAGCCGCCGTCGGGAAGCGGCGCGTCGTAGGGGATGTAGCGCGTCGACTGCTCGAGGTAGGCGGCGAGCCGCCCACGCTGGAGCAGCTTGGTGGCGACGTTCGAGACCCACTCGAAGGCGAGGTGGGCGCCGCCGAGCTGGGCCACCGAGTCGTCGCCGTATCCGAGGAAGATCCGCTCGTAGAGACCGGCCGCGCGCTCGCCCTCCACGCTCGCGGCGGCGCGCTCCGTACCCGCCTCGAGGTCGTCGGCGAACTCGTCGAGGAAGAGCCGGCGCAGCGTTCCCGGGTAGCGGGAATAGCGCGCGAACAGCGCTCCCTTGACCGTCTCGGGGAGGCCCGTGAGCGCGAACACCGGCCGGTCGAGGTTCGTGAAGTGCGGCGCGAGCACGGCACGTTCCGACTCGCTGAAGGACTCGACGGGATAGCGCACGATGGCGGCGCAGTGTAGGGGCGTGGGCGGCGGCTCGAGCGCCGTCGGCGCGGCGGTACGATGGTGCCATCGAAGCGGCAGGCCAGGAGACCACCGCCCACGCGAGCTGCCCCTCGTGCGGCGCCGACGTCCCTCTCGTTGCGGGCGCTGGATGCCCGGTCTGCGGCGCGCCGGCGCCGGAGCTGGCGCCCCCACCCGACCCCACGCACGCCGACCCCCACGCAGCCCGGACGGAGACTCAGCCGCCGCCGCCCGACCACGGCTTTGCACCACCACCCGCCCCCGACAGCGCGGTGGGCACCGCCTCGCCCTCACAGGCGCGCGACATCGTCGTCTGGACGCACCTGTCGGCGCTTGTCGGACTGCTCGGGGTGCCGAGTCCGCTCGGCCCCCTCGTGCTCTGGCTCGCCAAGCGCGAGTCGCACCCGTTCATCGACGCGCAGGGCAAGGAGGCGCTCAACTTCAACCTGTCGGCGCTGCTCTACATCGTCGTGCTCTTCGTCTTCGGCTTCATCTTCACGGTCCTCACCCTCGGCTTCGGCCTGTTCCTGTTGGTGCCGGCCTTCATCGCCGCGATGGCGGCGTGGGTGGTGCTCGTGATCGTCGCCGCCGTCAAGGCCTCGAAGGGCGAGCTCTTCCGCTACCCGCTCACCATCCGCTTCGTGCGCTGAGCCGCGGCGAACGCGGTCGTTACACCCTCCGCTCAGCGGGGAAGCCGAGCGCGACCTCTTTCGAGGGCTTCGAGACGAAGAGGATCGAGACGAGCGAGGCGACGATCCACCTCGTGCGGGGAGGATCGGGGCCGCCGCCGCTGCTCCTAAGGGGATCTAGCGGACCGGCTGGAAACCCGGGGTGTGGTGACCGACCAAACCGGGTAGGGACGTGGCGTGACCGAAAACCAGGAGGTGGCATGACCGACGAAACCCCAGAGACCATCCCGTCTCTCGAAGATACGGGTGAGGAAGCGACGGACGCGCAGCAAGAGCAGGCGGGGACGCAGCCGGAGCGTGGCCAGAAACACGGTAGCGAGCAGACAGCGCCCCAAGGAGAGAACATGAATCCCGCGGAGTCGACAGAGAAGATCGGCACTCAGGACCAAGTGGAGGGCCAGACCGGCGCTTAGCGCCCCCGGCGCGAACCATCTTCGCGTTAGGCAGCGAGCGGTGTCCTGCGCGTTCGGCTGAGCGCGCAGGTCAGCTTGGCCAGATTCGTCAGGTCGGTGAAGTCGCGAGTTCCCTCGACCCGCAACGCAGCGCCCATAGCGCCCGCTGAACCGACTTAACCGACCCGACCCCCGCACGATCCCGCCTCACGGCCCCGGCTTAGCGAGTTCAGCCAGCTGTTCTCCTAGCCCTCGACCGTCAGCACGAGCTTGCCGAAGGCCTCGCCCTCGCCCAGCCGGGCGTAGGCGTCGCGCGCTTCGCTAAGAGGCAACTCCGCATCCACCAAGGGCCGCACCCCAGTGGTCTCGAGCATGCGCACGAGGTCGGCGAGCTCGTGGCGCGTGCCCATGGTCGCGCCGAGGATCCGCACTTGGCGGAAGAACACGCGCGCGAGGTCCGCGGACGGGTTGGGACCGCTCGTCGCTCCGGCCACGACGATCGTTCCTCCCGGGACGAGCGAGCGCAGTGAGTGCTCCCAGGTCGCCTCGCCGACGGTCTCGAGCACGCAGTCGACTCGGTCGGGCAGCCTCTCGCCGGCCGCGAAGGCGGCGTGGGCTCCGAGCTCGACGGCGCGCTCGCCCTTGGCCTGCTCGCGGCTCGTGACCCAGACGCGCAGGCCGGCGG